>CALJUJ010000736.1 GCA_937975525.1 uncultured bacterium | reverse complement strand
CCACGCTGAAATCCTCGCCGAGGTCGTGCACCGCAGCGACGCATGGCTGCGCGAGCTCGCGGGCGCTTGATCGTCCCGTCCCCTCGACCACGGCACGGCCCCCTGTTATCCGAACGAGACTGGCCCGAAAGCGTTGCTACGACGCAGGCGGGCAAAGACCCAGCGAGGAGGATTCATGGCCGAAGATGACAAGAATGCCCCGCAGATCTCGATCCAGCTCGATCCCCAGGCCGCCCAGGGGGTCTACTCGAACCTGATGATGATCAGCCACCGCAAGGAAGAGTTCGTCCTCGACTTCCTCTTCGTGCAGCCGCAGCGCGGCCCGCAAGGCCAGGTGGCGAACTTGCGTTCGCGGGTCATCACCTCGCCCGAGCACATGAAGCGCATCGCCCGGGCTCTCGCCGACAACATCGCCCGCTACGAGGCCGCTTTCGGATCGATCGAAGAAGCGACCGACATGCCGAGGGCAGTCCACTAGACGGAGACGCTCGTTGCGACTCGCCCTCCTGCTCAGCCTGCTTGCCGGGGCCGCGTGGCTCGGCTTCCGCAGCGACGAGCCGAATCGACCGACCGACCACGTCTTCCCGGCGTCGCGGCCGCAGATCCCGACCGGCTACAAGCGCAACGCGTGGGTAGCGGAGCCCCCGGCGCCGCTGAACACCAGCGACGGCACGGTGGCCGCAGCGGAGACGCTGCCGATCGAGGCCGCGCAGCGCAACGGCGAAGCCGTAGCGCTTGCGGAAGTCGGAGCCTTCGACGAGGCAGCGGCCATCCTGCGGGAACTCGCTCACGACTTTCCCGACTCTACGGTCGTCCGCAGAAACCTACGGGCAGTCCTCACGGCGATCGCCGCACGCACGCGCGACGAAGGCAACGTCCCCGCCGCGCTCGACCTGCTCGAAGAGGCCGTGCGCTTCGGCGAGAGCCCGGAGGTACTCGGCCTGCTCGGCTCGCTCCGTCTCGAGATCGGCGACGTCGCGCGCGCGCTCGACGATCTGTCGCGCGCACACGACCTCGCGCCCACGGACGTCGGCATCGCCCTGGCAGTCGCGCGCGCCTACATCGAGGCCGACCGCCGCGACCGTGCCCTCGACGTGCTGCTGACGGCACGCGAACGCGGGGCCCGGCATGCGGCGATCGACGCGATGATCGAACGCACGAGCCGCGAGCTCGACGCCGAATGGGACTTCGTCCGCATCGAGACCGATCACTTCGAGCTCGATTTCGAGCCGGACACGCCTTCGATCACCGTCGACGAGGTTGCCGCGCAGCTCGATGAAGCCTTCGTCGAAGTCACGGGCAAGTTGGGCGTCCGCATCGATGGCACGCCGCGGGCGGTACTCTACCCTGAGGTCAACTTCCATGCGCTCACGCAGACCCCGGATTGGACCCAGGGAGTGTTCGACGGCCGTGTCAAGGTGCCGGTCGGCGGCCTGGAGCTGGACGATCCACGCCTCGGCGCGATCCTGCGGCATGAAACCGCACACCACGTGGTAGCCGAGTTGGGCCGCGAGCGGGTGCCGGTCTGGCTCAACGAAGGCATCGCCATGTGGGCGGAGGAGATCGACGACGAGCGGAGATCATGGTCCGAGGAACGGCTCGTCGGGAGACCGATCGTTCCGCTTCGGCAGCTACAGCGGCCGTTCTCACAGCTGGAGCGCGAGGCTGCCGAAGCGGCCTACGCACAGAGCTAGTGTTCGGTGCAGACGATCGCCGCCGACCACGGCGCCGACGCGCTCGGCACCCTGCTCGAGGAGCTCGGCGAGGGCGCCGAGCTCGATGTTGCTTTTCGGCGCTCCACCGGGCGCTCCTTCGTGAGCTTCGAGCGCCGATTGCTCGATGCGCTGCAGCGCGATTTCGGCGCGTACCGGGCGGGTTCAGGCGATGACCGCGCCCCCACGATTTGATCCGGAGGTGCCGACGATGAATCGCGTCGTCGTGCACTACCACGAGGTCGCTCTCAAACGTGGCAACCGCCGCCGCTTCGTCGATCAGTTGCGCAACAACGTCCGCGCAGCCCTGCGCGGATCCGGCGTCCGCCGTGTTCGCTCGCTGACGGGCCGCGTTGTCATCAATCTGCGTCCCGAGGCAGACTGGACGAGGATCCACGATGGCCTTGCTCACACGTTTGGAATCGTGAACTTCTCGCCCGCGTGGCGCTCCGGCCACGACCCCGACGGCATCGTCGCCACGACGCTCGCCGCGATCGAAGGCGTGCATGCCGAATCGTTCGCGATTCGCGTGAAGCGAGGCGACAAGCAGTACCCCGTTCCGTCGATGGAGCTGGCACGACGCGTGGGAGCTGCCGTGCAGGAACGCACCGGCTGGCGCGTCGACCTCGACGCCCCGGAGTTCCTCATCACGATCGAGGTCGTGCCGCGCGAGAGCTTCGTCCTCGTCGGCCGCTACGCCGGCCCGGGCGGCCTGCCGGTGGGCTCGAGCGGCAGGGTTCTGGCGTTGCTTTCCGGCGGGATCGACTCGCCCGTCGCCGCGGTTCGCATGCTGCAACGTGGATGTGCCGTCGAGCTGGTGCACTTCCATGGCGCGCCGTACCAAGATCGTTCGAGCCTCGACAAGGTCGAAGACCTGGCCGCCGTCATCAACCGCTACCAGTGCTTCACTCGTCTGCACACGATCGCCTTCGGCGAGATCCAGCGTCAGATCGTGGCCTCGGTCGCACGTCCGTTTCGCGTGGTCCTCTACCGCCGCATGATGATCCGCATCGCGACCGCGATCGCCAGCGACCTCGACGCCAAAGCGCTCGTGACCGGTGAGAGCCTCGGCCAAGTCGCCTCGCAGACACTGGAGAACATGGCAGTGATCGGCGCGGCGACGAACTTGCCCCTGCTGCGCCCGCTGGTGGGGATGGACAAGGCGGAGATCACCGCGCAGGCAGAGCGGATCGGCACCTACGAGATCTCGACACGACCCGACCAGGACTGCTGCCAGCTCTTCGTGCCGAAGCACCCCTCGACCGGCATGCCGATCGACGTCGCCGACCGCGCGGAAGCATCCCTGGACATCGACGCCCTGGTCGCCGGCGCGTGCGCTGCCCGTGAAACACTCGAGATCGGCACGCGGCCCCGGCGCCGGCCGCCACGTGCGCAAGAGCACGACGGCGGCGCGCCCGCGGGGTGAAGCGACGCACCCGCTCGTGCGGATCGGGGCCAACGGGCGTCGGGGCTCATGCCAGCCGTGGCGCCGGGTGCGCCGCAGATCCAGCGGAGACCCGACCGCGGACCGCCACACCTTTGCCCCCTGCGTGTGATGTGGTTGAATTCACTCCCTGCAAACGAGCGACACGAGAAAGGAACTCATGGCGAATCTGACCCAAAGTGAATTCGAGCGAGCGATCCAGCTGCTCGCCGAGGCGCAGGGACTCGACCGGCTGCGCGACAAGTTCTTTCGGCTGCGCGGGTTGGTGACGCGCCGCGGCTTTAAAACCGCCGATCTGCTGGCGAAGCAGGTCTACACGCTGTCCTCCGGGCTGCGGCGCGAGGTGCCCTCGACGTTTGCGTTCCAGGCCATCTGGGGCGAGCACCTCGGCGCGAAGCTCGGCGAGGATTCCGAGGAACGGTTCGAGAAGCTGGCCGAAGCCGTGAACACCTGCCTCGACGACCGCGAGCAGATCGCCGAGGGCAAGGCCGACGAGCTGGTTGCGGCGCTCGCTGCCTACGAGGCGGCACTCGCCGAAGGCGTCGGCAAGGAGATGGCCCGACTCGACATGCTGATGAAGGCGGTTCCCGCGATCGCCGCGATCTTGCGGTCGACTGCCGACCTGGGTCCTGCCCCCGGTGCCGCACCCGCCAGCTCCCCGTCCGGACCCGAGGCGGAAACCGACTCGGCGACCTGAGCGAGGACGCCCGCGTCCCGGTGACGACCATGGCCCGCACCAGCTCCCTCGAACAGCTTCTCGATGGACTCGACTTCGAGGTGCTCGCCGGCTCGGCGGACATACACGTGGAGCGTGTCGTCACGGACTCTCGCCGCGCCCGTCCGGGCGACGTCTTCGTCTGCCTGCCGGGGTACCGGAGCGAAGGGGGCGAGGTTCGCGCGGATCGTCACGCCTTCGCCCAGGCTGCCATCGACGCCGGTGCCGTCGCCGTCGTCGTCGAGCGCCCCCTCGAACTCGAAGGCAGCCCGACGGTCATCCGCGTCGCGGACGCTTGGCACGCTGCGGCCGTGCTTGCGGCAGCCCATCTCGGACGCCCCTCGCGGCAGTTGACGATGGTCGGCATCACCGGGACCAGCGGGAAGACGTCGACCGCCTATTTCGTCGCCGCGGTGCTGCGCGCTGCCGGCCGGCGGACCGCGCGCCTCGGCACCATCGACTACGACTTCGAAGGGCATCGCGAGGAAGCGATCCAGACGACGCCGGAGGCCGACGAGTTGCAGCGGCTCCTCCGGTTGGCCGTGACGCGGCGCATGGACGCCTGCGTGATGGAGGTATCATCGCACGCGCTTGCCTTGCGGCGCGTCGACGAGGTCGCCTTCGACGTGGCGGTGTTCACCAACCTCAGTCAAGATCACCTCAATTTCCACGCCGACATGCACGCCTATCTCAACGCCAAGGGACGCCTCTTCCAGGAGCTCGGCAGCGGCGGCAAGCGCGCCACCGCCGTCGTCAACGTCGACGATCCGCACAGCGCCCACATCGTTCGCGTCAATCGCGGCGATCTGCTGACCTACGGTTGCTCGACGAACGCCACGGTGCGGGCCGAGGCCGTCCACACAGGCCTCGACGGCACTCGATTCCGCTTGCTGACACCCAGCGGCGAAGCTGACGTCG
The DNA here is from genome assembly GCA_937975525.1 of uncultured bacterium. Classification (GTDB taxonomy): domain Bacteria; phylum Desulfobacterota; class Binatia; order HRBIN30; family HRBIN30; genus CALJUJ01. The sequence goes on along the minus strand of CALJUJ010000736.1, from coordinate 433 downwards.
CGATGGGGCACATCGGCGAGTACCAGGTGCACAACGCGCTCGCCGCCGCGGGCGTCGGCATCGCCCTCGGACTCGACCTGGACGCGATCGTCGCAGGGCTTCGCCAAGCACCGGCGGTACCCGGTCGCTTCGAGTTGGTGGATGGCGGGCAGGATTTTCGCGTGGCCGTGGACTACGCGCACAAGCCCGACGCTCTCGAGCGCATGTTGCGCGTCGGCCGCGATCTCCACCCGCGAAGACTGATCGTCGTCTTCGGCTGCGGTGGCGACCGGGATCGAGCCAAGCGGCCGGTGATGGGGCGCCTGGCGGAAGCCGGAAGCGACGTGGCGATCGTGACGTCCGACAACCCGCGCAACGAGGACCCACGGGCGATCATCGAAGAGATCTTGGGCGGCTGCGAAGGCGGTGGCGCCGGGATCGTCGTCGAGCCGGA
>CALJUJ010000735.1 GCA_937975525.1 uncultured bacterium | reverse complement strand
TCGGAGGATTCGGACATGCGGCTGACGCTCGCCGACGTCGCCACGGCCACCGGTGCGACCGTGGCGGAGGGGCAGGACGCCGCCGTCGCGATCGCCGGCGTCACCACCGACTCGCGCGACGCCGTCGCCGGCACGCTGTTCGTCGCCCTGCGTGGGCAGCGTTTCGATGCGCACGACTTCGTCGCGGACGTCATGGCCGCGGGCGCCGGGGCGGTACTCGTCGAGCGACGGATCGCCGGCGTCGACGCCCGGCGGCAGCTGGTCGTCGGCGATACCTTGCGAGCCCTCGGCGATCTTGCGGCCTTCGTCCGCCGACGCAGCTCGATGCGTGTCGTGGCGATTACGGGAAGCAACGGCAAGACCACGACGAAAGAGATGATCGCGGCGATCTGTGAGGAGTTCTGCGGATCGCCCGACAAGGTTCTCAAGACACGTGGGAACCTGAACAACCTGATCGGTCTCCCCCTGACGGTGCTGAGGGCAGTTGGGGACGAGGTGGTTGGCGTGCTCGAAATGGGCATGAACCAGCCGGGGGAGATCGCTCGCATGGCCGAGATCGCGCGGCCCGACTTCGCCGTCGTGACGAACGTCGGGCATGCGCATCTCGAAGGATTGGGGAGCCTCGCTGGGGTGGCTGAGGCGAAGGGTGAGTTGTACGCGGGGCTCCCCAATGATTCCGTGATCGTCGTCAATCTGGACGACGAGTGGGTGCGGCGAATCGCGCAGAAGTTCGCAGGCCGTCGCGTTACCTACGGAAGCGGCGGCGACGTCGCTGCGCACGCCGTGCGCGACTTCGGCGTCGACGGTGTCGGCTTCGACCTGGTCGTCGCCGGCGAGAAGCGAACCGTGCGCCTGCCGCATCTCGGCGCGCACAACGTCGCCAACGCGCTCGCAGCGGCCGCGGTCGCGCATGCGATGGGAATCGGCATCGACGTCGTCGCCGCGGGGCTGTCGCGGCGCACGGCGCCGGCGATGCGCATGCAGGTCGTGCGCCTCGGCAACGGAACGACGATCATCAACGATGCCTACAACGCCAATCCGGAAAGCACCGATGCGGCGTTGCAGGCGGTCCGGCGCCTACCGGGGAGGTCGGTGGCTGTGTTGGGGGACATGTGGGAGCTGGGCGCCGAGGGTCGGCGCGTGCACCGCGAGATCGGTGCGCGCGCCGCCACTCTCGGCTTCGCCGTGGTCGTTGCGGCGGGCGATTTTGCCGAAGAGATGTGTGCGGGGGCCGTCGCTGCCGGCCTCGACCCCGCGGCGGCGCGGCCATGCGCCACGGCGGCCGAGGCCGCTGCGGCCGTCGCCGGGCTGTGGCGGTCCGGCGACGTGATCCTGGTCAAGGGATCGCGCGGGATGCGGATGGAAGCGGCGGTCGCCGCCCTGGAAGAAGCGGGAAGGTCGCCCTGATGCTCTACCACCTGCTGTACCCGCTCCATCCCACCCTCTCGTTTCTCAACGTCTTTCGCTACATCACGTTCCGCACCTTGATCGCCGCCCTGACGGCGCTGGTGCTGTCCCTGGTTCTCGGTCCCTGGCTGATCCGCAAGCTCAGCGCCGGCCAAATCGGCCAGACGATTCGGCCCGACGGCCCCGAGCGCCACCTCGCCAAGGCGGGAACGCCGACGATGGGCGGCACCTTGATCCTGTTCGCCCTGTTGTCGGCAACGCTGTTGCTCGCCGACCTGACGAATCCATTCGTCTGGCTCGCGGTATGGGTGACCTTCGGATTCGCCGTGATCGGCTTCGTCGACGACTTCAGCAAGCTGCGCCGCGGTCATGCCCGCGGCCTCAGCGGCCGTGAGAAGATGGCGGCGCAGTCGGCGGTCGCGTTCGTCGCGGCCGTGGTTCTGTACGCGATGCCCGCAACGAGCACGGAGCTTCACGTGCCGTTCTTCAAGGACGTCCATCCCGACCTCGGTTGGCTGTATGTTCCGTTTGCCATGGTCGTGCTCGTCGGCGCGTCGAACGCCGTCAATCTCACCGACGGCCTCGACGGCC
>CALJUJ010000734.1 GCA_937975525.1 uncultured bacterium | reverse complement strand
GGCGTCGATGCGTGCCCGACCGCCCATGGAATGCCACCGATACAGCCCCGCGGACGAATTCTCGCTTGACGATCGACCGGTTGCGCCCGTACGCTTCCGGCGATGATCCGGGAGTTGCCCGGAGCGAGGAAGAACATAGCCACGAGCCGAAGCTCGCCGAGGTTGGAATGAGAAACGTTTTTCGGGCGGCCGTCATGGCCGTCGTCGTCGTCGGCTTCGTTGCGCCTGTCGCGGCGCAGCGCGATTCCGTGCTCTGCTACAAGACCAAGCCGACGCTGTTCGAGCCCAAGCTTCCGCGTGGCGTGACGGCCCGCGTCGAGGACGCGCTCGACCCGAACAATGTGCTGCTGCTCGACCCGAACGCCGTTCCTGGAGAGCGAGCGTCGTTCACCCTGCGCAAGGCGAGCCGCGTGTGCCTACCTTCCGAGGCAGCCGGCGTCGGCGTCACCGATCCCGATACACACTGGGTCTTCTACGACATCAAGGCGGGCAAGGGCGGCTGTGCGAACGATCCGGCAATCGTCTGCAAGAAGGACAAGGACTGCCTCGAAGTCGGCGGAGCATGCGAGCTCCAGCCCAAGTTCGACCGCAAGCTCGCGCGCAACACCGATGTGCGGGTGGTCGACGCGTTCAGCGACGTTCTCGTCGACATGAGCCGCGAGATCGGATTGATGGTCCCCGCGACGTTCGACGCCTCGGCCTTCACGGGCGTGCCGGACAGCTCCGAGGAGCAACTGAAGTGCTACGCGGTCAAACCGACGAAGAAGGTTTGCGAAGGCGGCGCCGAAGCCGGCTCGGTATGCCGTCGCGACGACGATTGCGGTGGCGGCACCTGCATCAAGCTGCCCCGCTTCCCGCGCGACACCCACCCCGAGGGACTGGATACCGACGTCGAGAATCCGATCACCTTGGCCTTCGATGCGCCGGATCCCGACCGCAGCCTGGATCTGCGCAAGCTCAAGATGTACTGCCAGGCCGCGGACACGAAACTGGTAGGCGATGCGGTCGACGCTCGGGCTGAAGACCGGTCCGGGTTGCTCTGCTATGCGGTCAAGGCGTTCAAACGAACCTGCAGCGGCGGTGACAACGACAACGGGGAGTGCCGGAAGGACGTCGATTGCCCCGGCGGCGGCGTGTGTCGCGCCGAGCCCAAGTTCGACAATCGTGACCCCAAGGCCCTCGGGTTCTACGTCGAAGACCAGGTCTTCCAGCACCGCTTCGACCTACGCAAGGAAGACGTGCTGTGTGTTCCGGCGTGCAAGGAGCCACCCGCGGCGGCGACTTTTTCCGATCAGGTGATGCGTCTCACCGCACTGCAGCTCGCCAGCGGTGGCCATGCCTTCGTCCCACTGGCGTCGATCGGCAATCCCTTGATCGCTTCGTCGGTCTCGTCGGGCTCGATCAATTTGCTGCTCGAGTTCGATCGCTTCGGCGACGGGTCGATGCTGATCAACAGCTACACGGGCAACCTCGACCCTGCGAACGCCGGCTGCGGGGTCAACGATCCCGGGCAATCTTGTTCGTATCTGGTCGACGCCAGCTCGCTCGACGACGACAACTTCCAGACGCGTACTTCCTGCAGCCAGGCGGGCGTGATCGTGATCCCCGTCGAGGTCGAGGGCACCGAGGACGAGCCGGCGGCAACCGTGGCCGGTGGCGACGAGGATACGGGCTTCAGCTTCAGCTTCCCCTTCACCGCCAACGTGACGCTGCAATTGGCGGCGCGCGACGTGCACCTCACCTCCGATCTGACGCATGCCGGAGGCCAGTACACCGGCATGTCGGCGGGAGTGCTGTCGGGAGCCGTGGTGCACCGCGATTTCAAGGCGACGGCGAATGCCCTGCCGGAAGGATTGTGCACGGGAGGCGGCAACGCCAACGAAGAATGCTTTCTGTCGGATGCACTTTGCCCCGGGGGAACGTGCAGCCCGCTCGGCGGTACGTGCGTCGGCGGCAGCAATGCCGGCAACGGCTGCGGCGACGACTCGGCGTGTCCCGACCCGCGCGGTGGCAATCCCTCGGACGCCTGCGTCGAGAACTACATCGGCGGGTTCACCCCCGGGCAGGTCTCGGGCCTGATCGACCTGATCGCCCGCGATACCGATCTCGACGGCGAGAAGACGTGCGAGGGTGCGACCAACGGCGGCGAACCCTGCGATACGATTGCCGACTGCCCGGACCAGAACACGCCGCAGGGCGCGTTTTGTGATCAGAACGAGGCGTCGTCGTTGCTCTTGGAGTTCACCGCCATCGACGCGGCGATCTCGGGCGTTGCGCCTTGAGGCCTCGGGTTCGCGCGACGGCGACGAGCGGTATTGTAGAATCTGCCGAAATATTGTCGAATTTCCAGGTCAATTGTAACCTTTTCGTCTTGCCGTAGGTTGTCGCTCCTTTCTATCTTCAAAGACGCGCGGGAGATCCCCCGCGTGCGACAAGGAGGGAGTATGCGCACCGTTCAATTGGCGATCGCCGCAGCGATCGTCGCATCCATGGCGACGGGTGCTTCCGCGCAGGTCAAGCGCGATCACCTGATGTGTTACAAGGTCAAGCAGACCAAGGACTTCGACAAGTTCGGCAAGACCGACGCGACGAAGAAGACCTACGCTCGCATCGACGACATCATCGACCCGAACAATCCACAGGGCCTCGTGCCCAGCGAGGTTCCCGGCGTCGACTTCACCTACCAAGTCAAGAAGGTGAAGGAGCTCTGCTTCCCGGCCGACAAGAACGCCGAGGGCGTCGAGGACAACGGGACGCATTGGATGATGTACCAGATCAAGCAACAGAAGGGTGCTTGTGACGGTGACATCGCCGTACCCTGCAAGAAGGACGATGACTGCGTCGAGGCGGGAGCCGGAACGCTGTGCACGGTGTTCAAGGAGCTGCCGGTTCCGAAGTTCGACAAGAAGGACCCCACCAACCTGAGCGTCCGCGTCGTCGATCAGTTCACCGACATTCGCCTCGACTTCGCCAAGGAGGCGATGGTGTTATCGCCGGCGACGCTCGATTCGGGCTCGTTCGTCGGTGTGCCGAGCGGCGAGGAGCACTACAAGTGCTACGCGGTCAAGCCGACCAAGAAGGCGTGCACGACGGCCGCGCCGAGCAATCAACTCGGCTTCTGCAAGAAGGAAGAGGATTGCGGCGGCGTCAAGAAAGTCACCGAGTTCTGCCAGAAGTTGCCGAAGTTCCCGAAGGAAACGCATCCGGAAGGGCTGTCGGCCAGCGTCGAAGATTCGCTGCAGGGGTTCTTCGACCCGAACGATCCCCCCAAGACCTTCGACCTGAAGAAGCTCAAGATGTTCTGCCAGTCGGCGGAGACCAAACTGGTCAGCGCCGCTGCCGATGCGGTCCTCGAGCCGCAAGCGGGACTGCTTTGCTACCAGGCCAAGCTCGCGGGCGGAAAGTGCGCGCCTGATTCACCGAGCAACCCTCTCGGCTCGTGCAAGAAGGAAGAGCAGTGCGGCGGTACCAAGAAGGTGACGACGTTCTGCCAGAAGAAGGCCGATCCGAAGTTCGACAAGAAGGACCCCGCCGTGCAGGCGCTCTACGCCGAGGACGAGTTCTTCCAGCATCGAGTCGACATCTCCAAAGAAGACTTGCTCTGCATCCCGGCCTGCCGCGCCTACGAAAACTTCGTGTTCAACGATCTCGTGGCGCACGTGAACTCGCTGCAGTTCGCGCCGCTCGACGTGGGCGTCAACATCGACGGTCTGTCGACCTGCGCACCGGCGGGCTGCAACCCGGCGCTCGGCGTCGACAACCAACTCGGAAACGCCCTCCTCTCGGGCATCGTCAATCCGCTCCTCACCGAACAGCTCGAGGAGGGCAGCATCAACGTCCTCTTCCAGCTCGAAGAGCTCGCCGATGGCAGCGTGACCATCGCCGGATTCCTCGGCGAGCTCGACGACCCCACGGGCT
>CALJUJ010000733.1 GCA_937975525.1 uncultured bacterium | reverse complement strand
GGCGGCGGCGACGGCGACGTTGCTGCCGATTGTGTCGGCTTCGAGGGGGTGTCGGCCGGGGCCGCCCTGCGGGTCGGTGATTCGTTCCGTGAATCAAGTGCGACGATGAGCCTCGAGGCGATCCTCCAGGCCAACGGCACGCTCTTCGACCAGGGGCAGGCGGGGGTCGGGGCCTCCGGCGCCGCCGGGGGCACCGGCCAGGAGCTCGTCCTCGGCAACATTACGCTGCGGACGCGCTTCGACGAGGTCGTCACTTGCGTCACGCTGCGCTACCGCGAGCAGCGGAGCGACGTCCACTTCGGCGTCGGAGCCAGCGGGACGGGGAGGGCGTACGGCGACATTACCGACCTCGACGGCGAGGTGATCGAAGGCGTCTACGTCAAGGTCTTTCCCGACCCCACTGTTCCGGGCCGGGGAACGTTGGAGTTGAGCGGAACCATGGACCAGTTCTTCCTCGGCGGCGAGGAGCTGATCGTCGACGAGATCTGTCGCTGTGTGCCGAGCGGATGTGTCCGCAGGTGCATGACCTTCGAGGAGGCCGCTGCCGGCACGACGATCGAGTTCGGCGAGACACTGGTCGAGGGCGACAATCGTGCGACGGGGGTCGGGTTCCTCTGGCCACAGGATGATCTCTACTTCGACGGCGAGGCGACGATCGTGCCGGCGGCGATGGGACAGGAGGTGCAGATGGGCAACCTCAATCTCGCCTTCACCTTCTGCGAGCCGAGCCCGCGTGTGACGTTCTCCTACCGCGCCTTCGGTGGCGACGTGAATCTCGGCGTGCAAGGCGACCTCCGCAGGGTCGGATCCTTCGCCGAGCTCGATGGCGCCATGGTCGGGGGTGCGCAGGTGCGCGTGACGCAGGCGTCGATCCAAGGGGGCGTCACCGGTCAAGTCGCGGTAGAGGGCAACGTCGGCAAGGTGACGATCGGTGGTGAGGAGCTGTTCCTCGACGACGTCTGCCCATGAGGTGAAGCGGTGGGATCGGGCCGCGATCGCGGCCCGATCCCGCGCTTTCCTTCAGCGCCAGAGCTGCTCCCACCAACGGCGCGTCGGTTTCGCTTCGGGGGATGCGTCGACGTCGACGAAGTCGATGCGCGCGCGGATGTTGGCGATGTCCCACCCGGTGAGCGTGGCGAGGGACTTCGCCTGCGCCTCCTGGCGGTCGCGAACCTGACGCCAGTAGCTCGCAGCCGCCTCGCAGTCGGCTTTGCCCGACCACGGATGGCGCAGGATGTAGCGTCCTTGGAAGTTCGTGGTGTCGCCGGTCTCCTGGAAGCGCAGGTCGTCGGGAAAGTTGTCTGCGTCGTAGCGTACGTGCAGGCGTGTGACGTAGGCGTCGACGGCGCCCGGTGCCGGACGCCGCGCGTCGGCGCGCTCGTCGTCGTCGAGCCAGAAGACGCCGAGCTCGCGTAGCTGCTCGCGCGTGAGGGGATCGGCGGCGCACGGATCGCACCACGACATGTTCCACGCGTATTCGAGGAACACCGCACGGCCGTCTTCCTTGCGCGTCTGCTGCTCGAACATCGCTCGGTAGAACGGGCCGAACTCCTCTTTCACATAAAGCGGTACCGCGACGTCGCTGGGCAGGCGTACCGTCCGGTAGTTGGTGGTCTCGACGCGCCCCTTGCGCGTGAGCGCAAACACGAACAGCTCCTGCGGGCCGTCCGCGTTCACCATGCCGAGGCGGATCGGCAGCATGAACTTTGGACTCTCGTACGCCACCTGGATCGGGCGCAGGTAGGTGAAGCCCAGTTTCGCTTGCTCGTCGAGATTCACCTTGGCGACGAAGAAGCGCATGCCCTGCGCCAGATAGCTGCCGAGCACATCGGCGGCGCCGGCGGGGATGCGGTAGCCGTTCTGTTGGAGCCAGGCCTCGAGGCCGGTGCTCTCTTCCGCCGACAGAATGACGATGTCGTACTCGCCGACCGTATACTCCGCTTCGACGGTGACGCCGAGCGCCGCCGCGTCGGCGCCGCCCGCGGCCCCACGATCCATGGCCTGCTCCGCCATCGGCATGATCGGAGGGAAGCGCGGGGCGCACGGGTCGCCGTCGAAGTACTCGACCAGGCGCGGCGCCGTGTACGCGTCGAGATGCTCGAGCAGCGCGTTTTCCGTGACGTTGATCTGACCGCGTTCGATGAACGTCGGTACGGGGATGACGATCGCGAACTCCTTCGGATCGCCGCGGAAGTCGTTGGCCATCGTCAGTACGGTCTTGTCGTCGTGGCGGACGAGAACGACCTTGGACGCCTGGTTGAAGAGCTGGGTGTCGGCCTTGGCGACGTAGAAGCCGCAGAAGGCATGGGCGGTCGACACGGGGGCGAGGGCGATGGCGATCGCGAGGGTCAGGGCAGGGGGGCGCATGCGTACCTCCGTTTGGGTGGGTGTGGCGCCGCTGGCGCGGCGCGCTGGCCAATCTTCGTCGGCCATTCGTAGGGGTCGTCGGGATGCAGGCGATCGAGGATGGGAACGAGCGGCGCCAGGCAGACGAGCGACCAGATCAAGCCGTTCGGCCGATAGAGGCTGAACTGCACGGTGAACGCCGCCACGGCGACGGCGGCGGCGAACGCCATCCGACCGCCGCGCGACGCAGGCGTCGTCTTCGGATCGGAGATCATGAAGAACGCGAACAGCAGGAGGGCGCCGTTCTCGAGGTGGTGCAGCGGAATCGCCCACGGGTCTCCGAGCCACACGGCACGCGCGCCGACGAGCCCGACGTAGGCGACGAGAAAGGTCGCGGTCACGTCGCTCCGCTGCGCACGGTGCACGACCAGACCGCCGGCACACATCAGCAGGAAGCCGAAGAATGCGGTGCTGCCCCATTGGCCGGGGGACACCCAGACGCTGCCGTCCGTGGCCAGCATGAGGACGATCAGCGCGAACGCGGCCGGATTGAAGACGTGGCGGCCGCGCCAGCGGAGCACGAGCTTCGAGCCGATCGCCAGGCAAGCACCAGCGACCGCGAGCAGCGGGTGCATGGTTCGCAAGAGCAACGAAAGCGACAAACCGGTGATCCAGGCGCTGCGCGGATCGAAGGGCCTCCCGTGGACGCGTGCGCCGAGAAGCTGCGTCGCCTGGGCTGCGGCGAGCGTGACGGCCACCTGGGTTGCGCCGACGTCGAGGTGCCCGCTGGCCATCCCGTAGAGGAGCAAGCCGAGCAGGCTGGCGATCTGATGCAGGCGTGGATCGCGCTGCTTCGTCGCCGCAGCATCCGCGGCAAGCTTGGTGGTTGCAATGCACTGCACGTCGAGACGTCTCTCGTCGGGGTCTGACGCGCAAACTGACGTATCATTCGGTCTTGCGTCCAGTCCTCGGGGCTCCGATCGCGCGCCGCAGCACGCCAGTCGGTGCGTCGCGCCGCTCGTCGCGCTGAATCCCGCGGTTCGATCGACGTTTCGGCCGCATCCGAGCGGTCGTCAGCCTCCCCGATGATTGACACCGCGAAGGGCGATCGGGCATTCCTGCCGTGACTCAAAGCGAATTCTGCTCGTCTTCCGGGGGAGGTTGCCATGCTGACCAGGTCGTTTCTCGTCGTGCTCGCCGCGACGCTCGTTGGGATGGGAGCTACGCCGGCAGCGGCAGCGCCTCTCTCCAAAGATCAACAGAAGTGCGTCAACGCGCTGGCCAAGTCGGCCGGCAAGGTGAGCAAGGCTCAGGCCCGCGAGGTCACGACCTGCGTGAAGGATGCGGGTCGCGACAAGCTGGGCGACCCCCCGGCCGCCCAGGCGTGCTTTACGGCCGATCCCAAGGGCAAGGTCGCCAAGACCTTGCTCCGCGTCGTCAAAGACGAGCTGCGGCGTTGCCCTGGCGACGCCTTGCCCGGCTTTGCCGTGCCGCTCCTCGACGCCCCGTACGCTCCCCCGGCCTCGGTGGACGATTTCGATGCAGCGACGCACGAGCTGTTCGCCGAACCACTGGGCGCCGCGTCCGTCGAGGTCGAGACCGCCATCGCGGTCGACCGCTTCGGCGATCCCGTCGACACCGCGTTGGTATCGCGCGACACCGACAAGGACGCCTACAACTGCCAGTTCCAACTCATTCGCGCGGTTCAGGGCTGTGCGAAGGCGCGCCGCGATGCGTTTGGTCGTTGCGCCAAGCGCGCCTTCAAGGATGGCGCGGCCGACGCAAGCGTCGTTTCCGCCGCATGCCTCATGGTCGGCGGCGACCCGGCGACGGCCCAGCCCGACGAACGCGGCAAGCTCGACAAGAAGTGCGATCAGAAGATCGCCAAGGAAGTGGCCAAGCGCTGCGAAGGCCAGCCGCTGGCGGTGAGGCTACCCGGCGCCTGCGCCGCCGCGAGCTCCAGCCCCGAAGCTTTCGCCGCGTGCCTGGACGAGCGCATCTCCTGCCGCTTGTGCCAGCAGCTCAACGCCGTACATGCCGTCGCGCGCGACTGCGATCTCTTCGACGATCAGACCGCCAACGCGAGCTGCCTCTCGGTGCTTCCGGTGTGCGGCGACGGTGTGATCGACGCCTACCTCGGCGAGGAGTGCGACGATGGAGCGACCGCCGACGGTGACGGCTGCTCGGCGACCTGCTCCGTGGAAGCGGGGTGGTCCTGCACCGGCGCGCCGAGCGCCTGCGCGACCGAGTGCGGTGACGGTATCGTCGCGGGAACGGAAGCCTGTGACGACGTGGGCGAGTCGTCGACG
>CALJUJ010000732.1 GCA_937975525.1 uncultured bacterium | reverse complement strand
CGGCGCATGTTGCCTTCCAGCTGTCGCGTGGTCATCAGCAACACGATCGTGTTGTCGGGGCGCGCGAGATCGTGCCATCGCACCGAAGGCTCCGATTTTCCCGGGTACTCGTAGCCGGTGGTGACCGTGACGCTCGATGCGAAATCGCGATGGGTGAGCGGGATGCCGGCGTAGGCCGGGACGGCGACCGCGGAGGAGACGCCGGGCACTACTTCGAAGGGAATGCCCGCAGCGCGAATTGCCTGCGCCTCCTCCGCGCCACGGCCGAATACGAAGGGATCCCCGCCCTTCAGGCGGACGACCGTTCCACCCGCCTGGGCGCGGTCGACCAGCAGCTTGGTGATCACCTCCTGCGGAACCTTGTCGCCGCCGCCGTGCTTGCCGACCAGTAGACGCTCGGCATCCGCGGGAGCCCAGTCGAGGAGCCGCGGATTGGCCAAGTAGTCGTATACGACGCACGTCGCCCGCTGCAGGCAACGCCGGCCCCGGAGCGTCAGCAAGCCCGGATCGCCCGGGCCGGCGCCGACGAGATAGACCCTACCCGTGGACATCCAAGGCCTCGAGGATCGCGTCGGCTCCACGGTCGCGAAGCGCACGCGCGAGATCGTAGCCGACTTCTTCTGCGGCGCTCGCGGCGCCCGTCAGCGAGGCTTCGACGCGGACGCCACCGTCCGGCCGGACGACCACCCCGCGAACGTGAATCGTGTCCCCGTCGACGACCGCATGGGCCGCGATCGGCGTATGGCAGGAGCCCCCGAGGGCGGCGAGCACGGCTCGTTCGGCGCGCGCCCGCACGGCGCTCTCGGCGTGGTCGAGCCGACCGACGAGGTCGCGGAAGTGGTCGTCGCGCGTCTCGAGCGCCAACGCGCCCTGGCCGATGGCGGGAACGAACGCCGTCGGGTCCAGTGCATGAGCTCCCGGGGGTGTCACCCCCAGACGTCGGAGACCCGCGGAAGCCAGCAAGATGCCGTCGACCTCACCGTTCTCCAGCTTGCGCAAGCGTGTGTCGACGTTGCCGCGCAACTCTGCGAGCTCGAGGTCGGGGCGAAGCGCTCGGCACAGGGCCCGTCGTCGGGTGCTGCTCGTGCCGACGCGCGCACCGCGGGGGAGGGCCTCCAGGCTGCTGGCGCTGCGTGTCACCAGGACGTCGCGCGGGTCTTCGCGGTTCGGGACCGCAGCGAGAACCAAGCCGGGTGCGAGCTCGCCCGGGAGGTCCTTCATCGAGTGGACGGCGCAGTCGATCGCCCCGTCGACCAGCGCCTGCTCGATCTCCTTGACGAACAAACCCTTGCCGCCGATCTCGCGCAGCGGCCGGTCGACGAATCGGTCGCCCGAGGTCTTGATGACGATCAGCTCCGGCTCGCTTCCCGGTAGGGCTGCAGCCAACGCATCGCGGATGCCCCCAGCCTGGGCGAGCGCCAGGCGGCTTCCCCGTGTGCCGATGCGGATGCGCGCGGTCAAGAATCCTTCTCCTCGTCGATGCCGAACAGGCCACGTGCGGCGGCGATGTAGAGCGGGTCGTCTTTGCCGCCGTTGCGCTTCAGCCGGACGATCGGCTCGTGCAGCAGCTTGTTCACGATCGCGGTCGACATCGCCTCCACGGCACGGCGCTCGCGTTCGTCGAGGCCGCCGAGCGCGGCCAACGTCCGCTCGGCTTCGCGCCTGCGTATCGCCTCGGCCTTCTCGCGCAGGGCGACGATCGTCGGCACCACGTCGAGGCCGTCGAGCCAGCGGCAGAACCCTTCGACCTCGTCGACGATGATCGCTTCGGCCTTCTCCGCCTCCCGTTCACGTTCGTCGCGGTTCGACTCGGCGACACCGCTGAGGTCGTCGACGTCGTAGAGATACACGTCGTCGAGGTCGTTGATGCGCGGGTCGAAGTTCCGCGGCACGCTCATGTCGATCAAGAACACGGGCCGGTTCAGACGCTGCTGGAGGAGCTGCTCGACCATGGGGACGGTGAGGACGAAACCGTCGGCTGCCGTCGAGCCGATGATGATGTCGGCCATCGGCAGGTAGCGTTCGATCTCGGCGAACGGCACCGGCGTGCTGCGGAACTCGCGCGCCAGCTCCACGGCGCGGTCGTACGTCCGGTTCGTCACGATCAAGCTCCGGATGCCGCGGGCGAGCAGGTGGCGCGCCGCGAGCTCGCTCATCGTGCCGGCACCGATCAGTAGGGCGGTCTTGTCCTCGAGGCTGTCGAAGATCTTGCAGGTGAGCTCGACGGCAGCGGAGCTGATCGACACGGCCCGGCTGGCGATCCCGGTTTCCGTACGCACGCGCTTCGCGACGCTGAAGGACTTGTGGAAGCAGCGGTGCAGGACGGTGCCGGCGCTTCCCGACGCCACCGCTCGCTCGTACGACTCCTTTAGCTGGCCGAGGATCTGTGGCTCGCCGACGACCATGGAATCGAGGCTGGCGGCGACGCGAAACAGGTGTCGCACCGCGTCGCGACCGCGGAACAGACTCATGTGGCGCACGACCTGCTCGCGGTCGACGTGCTCGGCGCGGGCGAGGAAACGAACCAGGTCGTCGATGGCCGCATCGCCACGGCTGCTGGCGGCCGTCACCTCGACGCGATTGCAGGTCGACAGGATCACGCCTTCTTCGACGTGCGGCAGCGTCAGCAGTTCTCGCAACGAAGCATCGAGGGCGCCATCGGTGATCGCCAGCTGTTCGCGAACCTCGATCGGTGCGCTGTGGTGGCTCACCCCGACGGCAACGATCTCTCGTCTCATGGGCCGACCGGGCCCCCGTGCTTGCCGGGGAACAACAAGCTCACGGTGAGGAACGAGCCCAGCAGCAGCCCGAAGGCGAGCACGGTGATCAAGGCTGCGCGGCGCCCGCGCCAACCCAGGGAGCGCGCCTGGACGAGGACGGCGTACAGCAGCCAGGTCCCGGTCGACCACACCTGCACCGGCTCCCAAGACCATAGGGAACCCCACGTTTCCTTCGCCAGCAGCGAGCCGGTGATGAGCCCGATGGTGAACAGGGCGAAACCCCACGAAATGAAGCGGTAGTTCAGGCGATCCAGCGTCTCCAGCGACGGCAATCTGCGAAACAAATCGGAACGCCGTCGCCGCTTCAGCTGACGCTCCTGCACCAGGTAGGTGATGCTCAGGCAGAAGGCGACGGTGAAGATCGCGTAGCCGATGAACGCGGGCGCGACGTGTGCGGGAAGCCATACGCTGTGCAGGCCCGTTGCCTGCTCGCCGGCGCGCGTCTCGAAGAGGTAGGCCGATAGCGAGAACAGGAAGGCGATCGGCGAGACTAGCGTGCCGACGACGCTCAGGTCGGTCCGTACGGAGATCGCCAGGAACAAGCCGACGACGATGCAGGCGATCAGCGATAAGCTTTCCTGCAAGGGGAATAGGGATTCGTAGCCCAGGCTTCCCGCTCGCAGCGTGAGCGCCGCCGCGTGCATCGCGAAGGCTCCCGCCATTACGCCGAGACCGATCCGCCGCAGAGCCGGGCGTGGGGAGATGAGCTGCGCCCCGTACGTCATCACCGACAGCAGGTAGAGCGCCAGCGCTGCGGCTAGGAACAAGCTACTCATCGTCGGCTCCGAAACCTTCCATCCCCAGTGAGGCGAGACTTACACCTTCGCCGAAGCACTCCAGTAGAGCGTCGACGTCGCGCCAGCGCCCCTGCTTCACATAGTCGACGAACGGTCCGTCCACCAGCCGACCGAACGCTGCCTGCTTGGCGGCGAAATCGAAGCCGCGCTCGCGGGCGACGGCGCGCAGACGCGGGAGAATCTCCAGGGCCATGCCCCATTCGGGTCGGTATTCGCGCTGGAGCGAGATGCGCAGCTTGCGCGCCAGG
>CALJUJ010000731.1 GCA_937975525.1 uncultured bacterium | reverse complement strand
TCGTCCACAACCGAAAGGAGCTTCGCTATGAATGACAAGGGGTTCGTCGAACGTCGCAAGAGCCAGGAGGAAGAGTTCTTCGCCCAGCGCGACGCCGAAGCCTGGGATCGCATGCGCACGCGCGCCGAGCGCTCCGAGCGCCAGCGAGAGCTCGCCGCCGTCTCGGGAATCGAGGACGAATCCATCCTCGATTCGCTCGTCGCCCACGACATTACGCAGGAAACCGTCGCGGCACTGTCCCTCGTGCCGATCGTCGAGGTCGCCTGGGCCGACGGCAGCGTCGATGGGGCCGAACGCCGCGCCCTGCTGCGTGCCGCCGAAGAGCGCGGGCTTCACCCAGGCGAACCGAGCTACGAGCTCTTCGTTCAGTGGCTCGATGAACGCCCGCGGGCCGCGCTTCTGGGACTCTGGAAGCGCTACGTCGACGCCGTCAATGCGCGGCTCGACATCGAAGAGCAGCGTGCGCTGGCCGATGAGATTCTCGGCCGCGCCCGCGCCGTCGCCGACGCCGCGGGCGGTTTCCTCGGTTTCGGCAATCGCATCTCCGCCGCCGAGCAGAGGACGTTGGACGAGCTCCGTCGCGCTTTCGGGGACCCCGTGTGATCGGGGGCGGGGGGTACGCCCCCCGCCCTCTTTTTTCGCACACCAATCGTTTTTCGGCGGCGAAACGACTCCGCCCGGGGTATGCGAGGTTTCGAACTACGGTTCGGGAGCGCCTCGATGTTCGTCTCTTCGCATGCCCAACTGGCCGTCGCGGCCACGTTCCTCCTGTCCGGCGGCGTGCACGCCCAGGCCTTCCCCACCGTACCGCAAGGATTCCCAAACGTGGCGCAGACCCCGGGCGCAGTGCTGAGCGGCCTCAACGCACCCGAGCAGGGCCGTACGGCCGTCATCGCCTACCACGGAGGAGTCCTGTTCACGATCCCGGAGATTCCCTCCAGCCAACCCCATGCCGACTGGCAGGTGCGCACCTGGGACATCTCCGACCCGAGCGACCCGGTCGAACTGACCCGCTGGGGCGTGACGGCCCATCCGATCAACGCGCACGGGTACACCAAGGTCGGTCAGCACCTGATTGCCGGCCCGAACTGGCCACCGGGGCAGGAGTGGTCCTTCCGCGTGAGCGATCCCAACGACCCGCGCTCCGTCGTGCGCGACTCGTCTCTCGGCGGCGAATGCAGCGGCGGGCGCGGCTGCCTGTTCCAGCCCTGGTACGTGGGCGACACCTACTGGAGCTACGGAGAGGTTGCCGGGGACGCCCACATCTTCCGCCTGACCGAAGAGTGCAGCTGGGGATGCGTCACTCCACTGGCCGAATGGGATCACCTCGGCCAAACAGGCGTCATCGGCCACCCCTTCTTGATCGGCGACCTGCTCATCTTCGCATCCGAGCAAAGCCGCACCGGAGTCGCCACGTACGACGTGAGCGACCCCACCCGCCCCGTTCTCCTCGACGTGCTGACGACGGGCGGCCCCGGCGGCTACTGGCCCGAACTGTGGGGAGGCAACGGCCGCCTATACGTCGTCTTCCCGTACCGGACCGGAGGCAACGGATTCCGCGTCGTCGACGTCACCGATCCGACGAGCCTGCGGCTCGTCGCCGACACCCCGCTTCCCGGAGCGGAAGCGATGTACGCGCAGTTCCAGGACGAGTACGGCTTCATGGGCAGCTACAAGGTCGACATGCGCACCTTCGCACCCGTGCAATTCTTCGATCCGAACAGCGAGCGACCCAACCAACCGGGAGTGTTCGGCATCGACACCAGCCAGTTCGCTCTGCCGATCGGCAACCTGCTCGTCACCGGCGGCATCGGCCCCAACGAGGGCATGGCGATCTGGGCGCATCAAGCCGAGCCCGACACGCGCGGCCCGTCGGTCGGCTACCACATCCCGCAGGCAGGACGGACGAACTACCCGCGTGAGCTCCCGATCAGCCTCTTGATCCACGAAACCCTCGAGATCACGACCATCGTCAACGGCCTCACGTTCCTGGTGCGACCGCTTGGCGGCGATGCCATTCCCGGACGCATCACCTTTTCGTTCAACGACGTCCTGACCTTCACCCCCGACGAGGCTCTGCTGCCCGACACCACCTACGAAGTCGTGCTCCCCGACGGCGGCATCAAGGATGCCGCCGGCAATGGCATGGTCGGTACGTCTTTCACGTTCTCCACGGGTTCGAGCGTCGACGGCAACCGAGCGCCCACGATCAGCGCGTTCGACGGTGCGCCCTACCCTGCCGGCGTCGGCGAAACGGTCACACTCACCGTAGTAGCGAGCGACGTCGATGACGACGCCCTCGAGTATCGCTTCGACCGCGGCGACGGCTCGCCGAAGACTCCGTGGTCGGCGCAGTCGACCGTCGACGTATCGTTCGCCGCCGCCGGGCACTACCGAGCGACCGTACAGGTGCGCGACGCCACCGGCTCGATCGCTACGGCGGCCACCTCCGTGACCGTGCTGCCCCCGGCACCGACGGTCGAATCGACGCACAGCGGACCCATCCTTTGCGCCGCGGCCCAGCGCAGCGTCTGGGTCGTCAACCCCGACAACGACACCGTCGCCCGCATCGACGCCGACGGATTGGCCGTCGAGATCGAGGCGCACGTCTGCGACGACCCGCGCAGCATCGCCGAAAGCTCGGCGGGTGAGCTGTGGATCGCCTGCCACGACGACGACACGGTGCGGGTGCTCGACCCATCCGGTCAGCCACTCGCCTCGATCCAAGTCGGCTACGGCAGCGCACCCGTGAGCGTCGCGATCACCCCCGACGGCAGCACCGCCTTCGTCGCCAACGAAGGGCGCGGCGAAGTCTTGCGATTCTCGACCGCCACGCGCACGCAGACCGGGACGTTACCGATTGGGCCCACGCCGCGCGCACTCGCCATCAGCGCCGATGGCACCCGCCTGTACGTCAGCCGCTTCCTGTCGCCGACCGATTGGGCAGAGGTCTGGGAAATCGATATCGGCGCCTGGTCCGTTCAGCGCACGCTGCGCATCCCCAAGTTCGGGGGCGACGATCATCGCGACACGACGGCGTCCGGCAAGGGCATCGTCAACTACCTCGCGGCTCTGGCCCTCGCCCCCGACGGACGCAGTTTGTGGGTCGCCGGCACGAAGCCGAACGCCCAGCGCGGCACGTTCTTCGGCGAAGACCTCGACCAGGACAACACCGTGCGCAACGTTCTCGTACAGATCGACCTCGCCAGTGGGGCGGTTGCGCGGGCGATCGACATCGACAACAGCGACTCGGCGAGCGCGATCGCCTTTTCACCTCTCGGCGACTATGTGTTCGTCTCCCTGCAAGGCAACAACGAGGTCGTCGTTCTCGACGCTCTCGAGATCGAGGCGGCGAGCGGGCTCGGCGCATTCGTCACGCGGCTCGGCGCCGGCCACGCACCGCAGGGACTGTGCAGCGACGCGATCACGGGTCGTACGTTCGTCAAGAACCTGATGAGCCGCAGCGTCACCGCGCTCGAAACCGACGAGCTGTACCGGAGCGGCGCCGTCTCGGTTGCGGTGAGCGACATCGTGACCGTCGCCGCGGAGCGACTGCCCGCCGACGTGCTGCGCGGCAAGCAGATCTTCTACGATGCCTCCGATCCGCGCATGAGCGCAGAGGGCTACTTGAGCTGCGCCACCTGTCACATCGACGGTGGGCACGACGGCCGCGTCTGGGACTTCACCGGGCGCGGCGAGGGATTTCGCAACACGACCACCCTGCGCGGACGCGGCGGCATCGCCCACGGCAACGTCCACTGGACTGGAAATTTCGACGAGATCCAGGACTTCGAGAACGACATTCGCAATGCGTTCGGCGGCGCT
>CALJUJ010000730.1 GCA_937975525.1 uncultured bacterium | reverse complement strand
TTGCGCCCATCCCCGCAACCGGTCTCCTCGCGACGCCATGCACCCAAGCAATTCCTCCTCATCCGTCGGACGAAGGGCTCTTCTCCCTCGCTTCCGTCCCGACGGTCACAGCTGGACCGCCGCAAGCCATGAAGAGGCCCGAACGGACCGCACGACGGCCTGGAAGACGCTATAGGATTCGGTCCCCGGAGCGGTCAAGCAACGAAGCCGTGCATGCGCCCGCCGACGCGAGCGACGACGGTTGCGTCCTTCGGAAGCAGGCGCGGAGCGCCGTGGCATTCATCGGAACGTTCGACGTCGAATCCCCGTTGGGGTTAGTCTCGACCCTGGCGCGCGCCTTGCTCCAACGCGGATGAGGACCGAGTGCCCGTCCGGGGTCGCCCGGGCCGGTGCCGTCCGAGATCGAGGAGGCCATGAAAGACCTACAACTCTCCCGGATCCAGCGACTGGTCAGGATGGGCGGTGCGGTCGCCTTCGTCGCCGTCGCCGCCCTGTCGGCGTCGCCCGCGGTAGCCACGCCCGGATGTGCCACGGTACGGCTTTGCCTGGCGATCGACGGCTCGGGCAGCATCGCGTCTTCGGAGTTCGATCTCATCCGCAACGGGCTCGCCAACGCCATCGCCGATGGCTCGGTGGTGCCTCAGGGGGGCGCGGTCGAGATCAGCGTCGTCCAGTTCGGCAGCAGCGTCACGACCCACGTGCAGCCGACGGTGATCGCGTCGCAGGCGGCCGCGGACAGCGTGGCGGCTGCCCTGCGCTCGATGCCCAAGGCGAACGGCTCGACCAATATGTCGGCCGCGATCGACGCGTGTTCGGGACTCATCGCCGGCTCCTGCGCCAGCAGCCGCCAGGTCATCAACGTCGTCACCGACGGCAGTCCGGACAGCTCGAGCGCAACCGTCGCCTCGCGCAATGCGGCGATCGGGGCGGGCGTGGACGAGATCAACGCCGAAGCCGTCGACGCGCCGAGTGGGGCGATCGACTTTCTACGTGATCAGCTCGTTCACCCGCAGCCCGGATACATCGCGCCGCCGTTCACTTCGCCCGGATTCGTGATTCGTACCGACTCCTTCGACGACTTCGAAGACGCCGTGCGCGGCAAGATCGGCCAGATCGTGCGACCGAAGGAGTGCTTCATCGATCCGCCGGCCGCGACCAACCCGCTGAACACGCGCCACGACTTCACCGTGTTCGTGAACAACACGGACGGCTCGCCCGCCGCCGACGAAGAAGTGCGCGTCGAGATCGTCTCGGGCCCGCACGCGGGCAAGGCGGCGACCGCCCCCACCGATGCGAGTGGAGTCGTCGCCTTCAACTACGTCGGCGACTCCGGCCTCAGCGGCCGCGATCGCATCGAGGCCTCGGGGGGCAGCGGCGGGTCTGCCTTTGCCTGCAGCGCTACGAAGTTCTGGGGCAATCCACCGCCTCCGTGCCTCGTCGAGCCGGTGTCGGACGTCAATCTCGTCGGCCAGATTCACACGGTCACGGCGACGTTCACGACCGCGGACGGTATGCTCGCCGTCGGCGAGCTCGTCTCGGTCAGCAATCTCAGTGGCCCGAACCCGATCCTCGCGGATGCCGTGACGAACGCCAACGGTCAGGTGGTCTTCGCCTACGACGGAAATGCGCCCGGCACGGATGTGATCGAATTCGCCGGCGTCATCGACGGTGAGGTGACCCGCTGCATGGCGACCAAGACGTGGGTGGACCGCGAGCCGACCTGCACGATCGATCCTTCGACCGACGTCAATCCCGTCGGAACCGCGCACGCCGTCGTGGTCCGGGTTCGCAACGGCGACGGCAGTGCAGCGCCCGGCGTGGCGGTCGACCTGTCCGTCGTGTCCGGTCCGAACGCGGGCACGAACGGGAGCGGGCCCACCGATGGTGCGGGCAACGTCGGATTTCAGTACGTCGGCGGCCTGATTGCCGGTACGGATACGCTTCAGGCGAGCGGCTCGATCGGCAGCCTTGCGTTCTCCTGCGCGGCTTCGAAGACCT
>CALJUJ010000729.1 GCA_937975525.1 uncultured bacterium | reverse complement strand
CTCGTTCTCCACGACGGCCGCGTCGTCTACGAACGCTACCTGCTGACGGGGGGGCGCGACGTGAACTGGCTGTCGATGTCGGTTGCCAAGAGTTTCGTCTCGGCCGCCGTCGGCATCGCCGTGGAGGAAGGGCTCATCCGCAGCATCGAGGAGCCGGTCACGAAGTATGCGCCGTCGCTCGCCGGCTCCGCGTACGACGGTGTTCGCATCAAGGACGTCCTGCAGATGTCGTCCGGCGCCCGTTGGAACGAGGACTACAGCGATCCCTTTTCCGACATCAACCGCTTCGGGCGCATCATGGCCATCGGCGGCTCGTTCAACGACTTCGCCGCCACCCTCGAGCGCGAGCGCGAGCCGGGCACCTACAACCACTACAACTCGACCGACACCCAGGTTCTGGGGCTTCTGCTGGTGAACGCGACCGGACGGACGCTCGCCGACTACATGGAGGAGAAGCTCTGGCATCCGCTCGGCATGCAGAACGATGCGTACTGGCTCGTCGACAGCGAAGGCATGGAGATGGCGTTCGGCGGCTTGAACGCAACGGCCCGTGACTACGCCAAGCTGGGCGAGCTGTACCGCAACGGCGGACGTTTCAAGGGGAAACAGGTGGTTCCCGCGGCATGGGTCGTCGCGTCGGTGACGCCGGATGCGCCGCACCTGACCCCGGAGGCCAAGGCCGACGATCCGTTTCCGGTCGGCTACGGCTATCAGTGGTGGATCCCGGCCGGCGACGAGGGCGAGTACTGCGCGATCGGCGTGTACAACCAGTTCGTTTACGTGAACCCGACGCGCGACCTGGTCATCGTCAAGCTCTCCGCCTTCAGCGACTACGCGACGTCGCTGGAGGAGTCTGCGTACCGCGAAATCGAGACGATCGAGTTCTTTCGGGCGATCGGAGCGTCGCTGCAGCCGGCACCAGAGCGCAACGATCCGTAGCATCGTCGTCGCCTGGTTCGACCAAGCCAACCTCTCTACGTCCGGGCCATCACGGATCCCGGCGAGTCACGTGCCACGCGCCAACGGGTTGATGGTCACCAACTCGGGGAAGCGACTGAAGTCGCGATCCGCCGTCCATAGCTCGCGCACGCCGTGTGCGAGACACAGTGAGGCGATGCGCGCGTCGTGGACGCGCGGTCCGGCGACGCGGCTCGCTGCCAACAGCGGACGGAGCTCGTTCCAGTGATGCCCTCCCTCGGCGAGGAGGGCGAGGCTCGGCGATTCCATCCAGGCGTCGAGCTGGGCGAGAGCCCCGGCGACGCTGGTCGGCGGATCCCAGATTCGCGGGTGCGTCGTGACCGAGTAGAACTCGTAGACGCACGGCCACGGGATCGTCCACGGCGCGCGCCCTTCCGCCAACTCGCGCACGCGCGCGGCGGCGGCGGCGTGCCACTCGGAATCACCTCGGTGGGCATAGACCAGCAGGTTGGTATCGACCGCGATCACGTGCCGTCGCTCTCGTACGCGGCATCGCGAATGCGCTGCCAATCAGCGTCCCGGAACTCCGGCTGCAGGCCCTTGCCACGAAAGCTCGCATCACGGAGCCGAAACGTCGCCCGCTGTTGCCGGCCCCGCAACACCTCGCGCAACCCCGCTTCGACCAGAGCCCGGAG
>CALJUJ010000728.1 GCA_937975525.1 uncultured bacterium | reverse complement strand
CGCGGCGGAGGTCGCCGCCGCGTTGACGCGCTGAGCGTCGGCAATCCTGCCGTAGCTGGTCATCCCAAACACGAAAGGCGGCGAGCCGGTTGGCCCGCCGCCTTTCGTGGCTGGGTACTTGGTCTGTTTCCGGTTCAGGGAACCGAAGGCAGCTTGCCCCGCCAGGGCATGTGCTGGATCGTCGAATCCGGGCCTTTGACCAGGATGCGCTGCCCGTAGATGCCGCCCTCGGTGTAGGAATTCGCACCGAGGAAGATGCCCGAGCGACGCTCGGTGGCGAGGATCGAGCCGCGCCAGGTCGACGCGCCGGAGACTCGCGGCTTGCCGCCGAAGCGCCCGGTCGCGACCCACAGAACCTGGTCGGACGTCATCCCCTCGAGGATCATCTTCGACTCGGAGCCGTTGCGTAGCGTCCGCTCGACGCGAATCAACAGCTCGGTATCGCTCTCGCCGCGGATGACGAGAACGGTCTTGCCGGCCAGCGTCATGCGCCGGAGGTCGATCACCTGGAGCCCGCCGCCGACGGTGAGCACGATCTTCTTGGTGTTCGCCTTGGTGCGGAGCGTGTCTTCGCCGACGTCGCACGCCGAGCAGGCGCCGTCCGCCGAGTCGATGTTCGGGCACTCGAGGCAGGTGGCCGGACCCATGGTGACGACCTCGCCCGGAGCCGGCGCGTACGCCTCGATGGCGTCTTGCAACTCCGACGGATCGTTGTTGCCGCCCGACTCGAGCAGGGTCACCGCGACGTCACAGCGCTTGAACTGCTCGGACGAGCCGGCGCCGGCGAGGCCGGCGTCGGGCACGCCGTCGAAGCTCTCGAACGGATTGCCGTCGAGGAGTCGGCGACGCTGCGTGCAGGTACCCGCCGCGCACTCGCTGTCGTCGCTGCAGACTTGCGTGGTCACGTCGGTGCACACCGTCGGGCCGACGAACGGCGCCGGGTCGCCGAGTTGGATCTCGCCGCCGGCGTTGGCGAACTCGCGCTTGATGTCGAGCGTACGCTCGCCGTCGCCGGATTCCGCGGTGCCGAACTGCAGCTTCTCGCTGGTCGTGATGCTCGCCAGCAGGCCCATGTTGGTGCCGGCGGAGATCTGCATGCCGTTGCCGCAGACGCCGCCGATGCTCGCACCGGCCGGGTAGGCCGCGGCGACGCAGTCGTCGTCGTCGGAGCACGGACGGTTCAGGGGCTGGCAGTTCGGGGCATACTCCGGACACTCGCAGAGGCTCGTGCCGACGTTGCAGGTTCCGCTCACCTCGAAGAGGCAATCCCCGTCACCCTGGCACGGGTCGCCGCCCACCGGGCAATCCACCGTGCACTCGCACTTGTTCGTCGACGCGTTGCAGCTACCGACGGAACAGTCGGCGTCGACGTTGCAGACGACGAACGGCTCGCACTCGGTCACCGGGCAGGAGCACGTGTCGGTGACCAGGTCGCAGCTCCCGTCGACCTCGGTGCTGGCGACGTTGGTGTTGGTGCCGAGCTTCAGGTCGCGGTGCAGCCGGTCGCGGGTGCCGACGATGCCGAAGCGCGCGAGGTTGGCGAGCGTCGCGCAGCCGGTGTCCTCGAAGTCGATGTCGCCGTCGCTGTCCGGATTGTTCGGATCGTGCAGCGGCTCGTTCGGATCGGAGGGATCGTTGTTGATGCCGTCGGTGCAGCTGCCCGGGCAATCCCGGCTCTCGATGGTCGCCAGGTTGATGCAGCCGACGGCCGGGTTGCAGCTGTCCTGGGTGCAATCGAAGCCGTCGTTGCAGTCGACGGCCGCCCCCGTGCACGTACCCTCCGTACACGTATCGGGCTCGGTGCAGGCATCGCCGTCGTCGCAGGCGGAGCCATCTTCCAGGCTACCGGTCACCGAGCAGGTACCGGTGGCGTCGCAGGTGTCGGTCGTGCACGACTCGTCGTCGGCGTTGCACGTGGTGTCGGCCGCCTCGAAGAGGCAGGCGTCGGTGCAGCAATCGCCTTCGACGGGCGCGCCGGGGTCGCATTCTTCACCGCCCTCGACCACGCCGTCGCCACACACCGGCGTCGGCGTCGAGGTCGGCGTCTGGGTGGGCGTCTGGGTCGGTGTCGCGGTGGGAATCTCCGTCGGCGTATCGGTCGGTGTCGACGTCGGGGTCAGCGTCGGCGTATTCGAAGGCGTTACGCTCGGCGTCACCGACGGCGTGACCGTGGACGTGGACGTCGGCTCGGGGGTCGGCGTCTCGTCGACGAGGCACTTCTCGGTCACCGGATCACAGAGCCCGCCAGAAACGGGGACGCAGCCGGCGTCGATACACGCCTGCGGGTCGGTGGTGTCGAAGCACACCGCCGGGAACGGCTCGGGACCGTTGCAATCGCAGCAGAACGGCGGATCCTGCGGCTCCTGACAGCCCTCGCGGGTGCAGACGTCGCCGGGCTTGGGATTGCCTTCGTACTGGATGCAAGCGCTGAACGGCATCGCCTCGCAGTCGGCGCCAACATGGGACGGCGTGTACTCGAACTCGCAACACACCTCGTCCTCGACGATCGGCTCGCAGGCGCCGGTCTCGAAGTTGCACTGGCCGTCCTGCATCGGATAGCCGCCGAGGAGTTGGCATTTCGACGGGTGAATCGTGTCGAAGCACAGGCCGGGATCCTCCTGGACGCCGCGCTTGTTCGGCGCGGTCTGGCAGATCTCGTTCCACTTGTCGCAGTAGCCGCCACCGCAGTCGCTGTCGGACAAGCAGGGCTGGACGCACTGCTCGGGTTCATTCGGGTCGGCAACCGTCGTGAAGGCGTTTTCGCCGAAGTCGTAGCAGAGGCCGGTGGTCACGTAGCCGCAGCAGACCGGCTCCTCGGTCACGCAGCCTTCGACCTCGTCGCACACGGCGCCGGGGAAGAAGCCGCCCTCGCAATACTGGGGATTCGGCGTGAGGTAGCAGAGATTCGAGGGTTGGCCGACGTTGTAATAGGGCGTCGCGCAACAACCGCTGCCGCTGACGAAGCCGAGGGCGGTCCATTGAACGTCGTCGTAGGCGAGGTTGGTCGCTTCGGGCGCAGTGACCTGAACGCTGCCTGCATCGTCCCAGACGTTCTCCCAGACGGCCACCGAGCCGTCGGTCGACGCCGCCAGAGGGGCGGCGCCCAGCCATGCCACACAAGCAACCAGGATGGACAGGTGTTTCGTATTCATCGGTTTCCCTCGCTCGACTTCAATTGGAACGTGCCGTCTGGAACGTGCCGTCCGATCGTGGCTTCGTTCCCCCCGCGTCGCCGTCACTGCAACGCCCGCTGACGATACTCCCCGCCGACGCGAGGAGTCAATTTGAATCTGCCGGAATTTCACCTCCTTGACACCGCCCGGGAGGCGGCCGACAACGCTGCCGCGGCCGCGTGCCGCGCGCAGCGCATGGAGCCCTCGTCCCCGATCCGCATCCGACCCGCGTGGCGCACGACCGGCGGGCTCGTGCTGGTCGCCGCACTCGCCGTCGCCGCCTACGCCAACAGCCTGGCTGGAGGCTTCGTCTGGGACGATCGCATTCTGATCCTCGAGGGACGCCTGCCCCGTGCCACCGAGCGCCTCGCCGAGATCTTCACGCGCGACTTCTTCCATCGGAGCGAGATCGACAACGCGTACGGCTACTACCGGCCACTCGCCACCCTGAGCTACGTCTGGGACTACGCCTGGTGGCGCCTCGATCCCTTCGGCTACCACCTCACCAACGTCGTGCTGCACGCCGTCAACAGCGCGCTCGCCTGCCTCGTCCTGTTGCGTCTCGGCCTGGCCCTGCGCACCAGCGTGCTCGCCGCCATGCTCTTCGCCGTCCACCCGATCCACACCGAGAGCGTCGCCTGGATCGCCGGACGCACGGACCTCCTGGCCTTCGCCTTTTCGCTCATCAGCTTGCTGCTGTACGACGACCGCCGCGGTCGCTGGCTGGCCCCGGCGACGCTCTTCGCAGCGTTGCTCGCCAAGGAGATGGCCGTCGTCACCGTGGCCTGGGCCGCACTGGTCGAGATCCTCCTGCGCGGCCGCGACCTCCGCGGGGTGGGTCGCGCCACCGCCCCGCTGGTGGCGACGGTAGCGGCCTACGCCGTCTGGCGCTTCGTCATCGTCGACGTCGGCGGCCCCGGATCGCCGCCCGAGCATACGGCGATGGCGGTAGCCCTGACGCTGCCTTCCGTGGTCCTCCGCTACCTGGCCTGGATGACCTGGCCGCTGTCGCACAGCGCCTACGTGATCCACCCCTACGTCGACACCGTCGCCTCGCCGCGGTTCTGGCTGGCAGCGGTAGGGCTCGGGGCGATCGCGGCAGCGGTGTGGTGGGCCACGCGCGTCAGCCCGCAAGCGCGTCGCCTGCAACTGTTCGGCGCGATGGTCGTGGCGGGGCTGTCGCCCCTGGTCGGGCTGTGGCGTCCGGCCGGACCGGCCGACATGGGGGCGATGACCGCAGAGCGATTCGCCTACTTCCCGTCCTTCCCCTTCCTCGCGCTGGTCGCCTGCGGGCTCGCCTACGGGCTGCGCAGCCGCGCCGACCCGAGGCGCTGGGCGGCGAGAGTTGCGGTGGCCGTCGTGCTCGTCGCCGGGACGACCGAGACGGCAGCGCGCACCAGCGATTGGCGCGACGATAGAACGTTCCCCTCCGCCACGCTGAGGGAAGCGCCGACTTCCACGCTGCTGTGGGGCCGACTGGTCCAGCATCATCTGGAACGGCGCGACACCGACGCGGCGGCCGCCGCCATCGAGCGCGCTAGTGCGGCGGGTGCCGGCGGTTCGGCGCTGTGGAGCACGGAGGCCCACCTCCTGCAGCAGCAAGGCCGGATCGCCGAGGCCATCCCGTTGCAGGAGCGGTTCGTCCGCAGCGCCCACCAGGCACGCGTGCCGGCCCTCAACAACCTCGCCTACCTGTACCGCCTCGACGGCCGCACTGCCGACGCCAAGGAAATCCTCGAGGGACTGGTCGCGGACGGCAGCGCCTATGCCGACGTCTACGCCAACCTCGCCGCCGTGTACCGGGGCGAGGGCGACCTCGACCGTGCGCGGCAGGCCTACCGCGCCGCACTTCGTGATCGTCCCGATCACTTGCGAACCGCCGGAGCGCTGGTCTCGCTCGAAGTCGAAGCCGGGCGCCCGGAGGCGGCTGCCCGGGTCTACGAAGGGATGCTCCGCTATCACCCGGGCAATCGTCGCTTGCGCAACAACCTCGGGCTGCTGCGAGCGGAAAGCGGCGACGACGACGGCGCCGCAGCGCTCTTCGGCGCTCTGGTCGCGACGTATCCGGACTACGCCAACGCCCGGGTGAACTACGCACAGGTGCTGTTTCGCCTCGACCGCTCCGCCGAGGCGCAGGCGCAGCTGCGCGCTGCGCGGCCGCTCGTCCGGGGCACGGAGCTGGAAGCGATCGTCGAACGCCAGCTGGACGGGGCGACGAGCCAGCGCGAGTAGCCCACGGTTCTCGCCCGATACCGCAGCCAGAGCGACGGGATCGCCACCCATTCGCGGACCGAGAACCGGAGTAGCTCGCGGCGACGCGACGCCAGGGGCGCTCGCCGCAGGTGGGTCGCAAGCGCTGCAGCGTGGTTCCGGCGTGCGCCCGCGGCCCGCAAGGCGGCGGCGCTAAAATCGCGTTGACAGATCTCCGAGCCTGCGCTTACGGTGGCACACATCTTCCGGGAGCTGGAAATTATGACCGTGATCGTTCGAGTTTCGACCCGACGGGCGCGCCGGGGCGCGCCTCATTTGCGCCTGGCGGCCGCGCTGAGTGCGGCTGCACTCGCGATCGCCGCCGCGCCGGCGATCGCCAACGACGCCGACCGCAACGCCGACGGGGATGCGCCCGTCGTACGGCGCAGCACCGTTCCCGGCGTCGGCGAGAGGGTCGAGAAACCGCTGCACAAACACCATACCCTGTCAGCGACCGTCGGCGACGACGGCGAGGTGACCGTGCGCGGTAGCCAGGGCGCCGCGCCGACGGACGGCAACGACCCGGATTCCAAGTGATGCGGGAGCGACTCATGAAGCGA
>CALJUJ010000727.1 GCA_937975525.1 uncultured bacterium | reverse complement strand
GATGGCAGCGTGACCATCGCCGGATTCCTCGGCGAGCTCGACGACCCCACGGGCTGCACCGCCGGCGATGCGAACAACCCGCCGGTCGACCCGGGTGACCCGAACGACCCGTGCAACTACATCGCCGACCTCGACGGCTTCACCGACGGGCTCCGCACGAGCTGCTCGGAGGAGCCGCTGATCGCCCTCGACGTGTCCCTGGCGGGCACGGGCACGACGCCTTCGGCAACCGCCACCGGCGGCGGCCCGAGCAGCAATTTCACTCTGGACATTCCGCTCGGTGACGACACCTTCACCGTCACCGCGCAGAACGTGTTGGTCGATGCGACGCTGACCCACGACGGCAGCGACGTCTCCGAGATCACGGGTGTCCTCGGCGGCGGCGTCAACCACGCAGTCCTGGTCTCGGCGATCGCGTCGCTGCCGAGCGAGTGCTTTGGCGGTACGTTCGACGGTGAGCCGTGTGTGTCGAGCGCTACCTGTGACGGCGGCAGCTGCCAGTTGAGCGATACGGTGCCGTTCTCGTCGCAGGACCTGGCACTGGTGGTTTCGGGGGGCATTCCGCCCGACCTCGACCTCGACCCGTCGGATTCTCCGGGAACCAACCCCGGCTGTCCGGAATGTGAGTCGGTTTCGCTGAACCTCCAGTTCACGGCAACCGAGGCCATCGTCACGGGCTCCGCGTCCGTCGACAACTGAGCCGAAACCAGGCGCAAGCGCGCCGGGGCGTCCCTACGGGGCCCCCCGGCGCGCCCGCCCTGCAGTCGAACCTTCCTCACCGGGGCGGCGCCCCGAAATCTCGCACTCGTGCGTGATTTCGTATTGACGAACCCCGAACCCATCCCGTATCACATGCCTCCGTAAACACGGCCGCAGCTCCGGTGGCTCCGGAGCGACAATTCGGCCTGTCTTAAGGAGGCGACATGAGAGTGCTACGCACCGTTCTTGCGGTCGGCGTGTGCGCGTTGGTGGCCAGCCCGGCCCTCGCGGTCCGCGACCATTACATGTGCTACAAGGCGAAGCAGACCAAGGATCAGCCACGGTTCGGAAAGACCGATCTGACCAAGAAGCTGTACGCCGCGTTGGACGATATTCTCGACCCGAACAACACCCAGGACCTCGATCCGAACTCGGTCCCCGGCGTCAGCACGACGGTGCAGATGAAGAAGGTCAAGGACCTCTGCCTCCCGGCGGCTCTCGACGGGTTCGCCTTCGAAGACGTCGACACCAGCTACGTCATGTACCAGGTGAAGTCGCAGAAGGGGCAGTGCAGCGGCGACGCCGCCATCCCCTGTAAGGAAGGCAAGGACGAGCCCTGCATCGAAGCGGGCGCGGGCGTCTGCATCGGCATTCCGAAGTTCGACAAGAAGGATCCACAGAACACCGGCGTTCGCATCGTCGACCGCTACGTGGACGTGCGCGTCGACTTCGCCAAGGAAGTCATGGCGCTCGTTCCTTCGAACGCGGATTCCGGCAGCTTTCCCGGCGCTCCCGTCGGCAAGGAGCACTTCAAGTGCTACAGCGTCAAGCCGGCCAAGTCTTCGTGCGTCGGCGGCGACGATGACGGTGAGACGTGCAAGGACAGCTCTACCTGCGGCGGCGGCGGATCTTGCGTGAAGAACCTCAAGTTCCCGAAGGAGACCAACCCCGACGGTATCTTCGCCAGCTTCGAAGACGGCGTCACGCCGATCTTCGACGGCAGCGACCCGGAGAAGGCTCTCGCGCTGTCGAAGCTCAAGATGTTCTGCCAGGCGACCGACAAGAAGCTCGTGGGAGATGGCATCGAGCTTCGCAACGAGCAGCAGGCCGGACTTCTCTGCTACGCCGCCAAGGCGGCCAAGGCGGCGTGTGACGGCGGCGACAACGACAACCTTCCCTGCAAGAAGGACGTGGACTGCCCCAATGGTTCCTGCCGCGTCGAGCCCAAGCTCGACAAGAAGGACTCCGCGGTCATCGGCACCTACGTCGAGGACGAGCTGTTCGAGCACCGCCTCGACATCAACAAGGAAGACATGTTCTGCACGACCGCTTGCCGCGGTTACGAGAACTTCGCCTTCAATGACCTCGTTGCGCACGTGACCTCGCTGCAGTTCGCGCCGCTCGACGTCGGCGTGAACATCGACGGCCTGTCGACGTGCGCCCCGTCGGGATGCAACCCCGCGCTCGGCGTCGACAACCAGCTCGGCAACGCGCTCCTGTCCGGCATCGTCAACCCGCTGCTCGCCGAGCAGCTCGACGAGGGCAGCATCAACGTGATGTTCCAGCTCGAGGAGCTCGTCGACGGCAACGTCAGGATCGCCGGCTTCCTCGGCGAGCTCGACGCCACGCCCGGTTGCGCGGTCGGCGATGCCAACAATCCGCCCATCGACCCGGGCAACCCGAGCGACCCCTGCAACTACATCGCGGACCTCGACGGGTTCACCGACGGGCTGCGGACCACCTGCACCGAGGATCCGTTGATCGCGCTCGACGTCACCCTCGCGGGCACCGGCACGACGCCCAGCGCGAGCGCAAGCGGCGGCGGCCCCGGCAGCAACTTCACGCTCGACATCCCTCTGGGTGACGATACCTTCACGGTCACCGCGCAGAACGTCCTGGTCGACGCGACGCTGACCCACGACGGCAGCGACATTTCGGAGATCACCGGCGTGCTCGGGGGCGGTGTCAACCACGCGCTGCTCGTCACGGCGATCGCGTCGCTGCCGAGCGAGTGCTTCGGTGGGACGTTCGACGGCGAGCCCTGCGTGTCGAGCGCAACCTGTGGCGGCGGCAGCTGCCAGCTGAGCGATACGGTGCCGTTCTCGTCTCAGGATCTGGCGCTGGTCGTTTCCGGCGGTATTCCTCCGGATCTCGCTCTCGATCCCAACGACGCGCAGGGAACGAACCCGGGCTGTCCGGCTTGCGAGTCCGTGTCGCTGAACCTCCAGTTCACCGCGACCGAGGCGATCATCACCGGCGCCAGCTCGATCGACAACTGAGCACCGAGGTGAGCCTCTCCGACGGGGAGGCGCCTCTGGTTTCGAAGGCCCCGGGGGATCACCCCCCGGGGCCTTCTGCATTTCTGATGGCAGGGCGAATCTCGGATTGACGGCGATGTTGGTTGCGTGCGAAGGATGAGCCTCCGATAGCTATGGGAGGTTGTTGATGTCGAAGACCAGGGCCCTGTCGACCTTCGTCGTGGGTACGTTCGTTTTGTCGCTGTCCGTGTCTGCCGAAGCGCAAGAACGGCGCGCCTTTCGCGTGAGCTCGCTGCAGATCATCGATCCGCACGTCATGATCGATGCCTTCGGCACCGGGTCGTGCTCGGACATCACGAATCCCCCCGGGCTGCTGACGATCAACGTCAACGGCTTGGTGCAAGAGTTCCTCGACGAGTGCGAACCGGTCGAAGAGGGAGTGCCGGAGCCCTGCGTCAGCGACTTCAACCTGGTCACGGTGTTCGAGCCGCTGGACCAGACGCCTGGCGCCGGCGGGTCGTTGGCCGAATGCATGAGCGGCGGCAACCCGTGCACGCTGCAAGTCGGCTTGGCTGAAGGTTGCACCCGCAATGGCGACTCGGTCGTCTGCGACGGGGCGCTCTCGAACGCAACGATGACGACCTACAGCAACGGTGGGGCGGGTGCCGTATGCATCGATGGCCTGCCGGGCACCACCGGGCCTGGGAACGCAGGGAACTACACGCCAGGCGTCGGGCCCACGGACGGCCCGTGCGGCGTGTCCGGACAGATCGACTTGACGCTCGAGCTCGGGACCGACCTCGTGATCACCATCCCGCTCCGGAGCCTCCAACTAGGTGCCGGCTACGACGGTGATCCCGCCACGGGATTGATCAACGGACTGGCGCGCGGCTTCGTCTCCGAAGAGGCCGCGGACGCGATCAAGCTCGACCTCGGCGACCTCAGCGGCGGCTTGATTCGTGCGAGCCGCAGCCTCACGCAGCTGTTGCCCGGCCCCGACAAGTGCGACGGTGGCCTCAACCACGGGGAGACCTGCAGCAACAACATTCAATGCGCCCCCGACCCCAATGCGCCCATGCCCGCGTGTGTCGAAGGCCGCTGCACGGAGGGGGCGAATCAGGGGATCACGTGCCTGACGGTCAACGATTGCCCGCGCACCCTCTGCCGCATCAGCTGCGCCCCCGCTGGGTTCGGCCAGGCGCCCAACGGTACGGCCCAGGACGACCGCGACATGGGGCCGGGCGGCGAAGATGGCTGGTGGTTCTACCTCGCCTTCGAAGCCGAATCGGTCGACGTACCCGAGCCGCCGACCCCGACGGCCACGCCGACCTCGGACGTGCCGCCGAGCGCGACGCCGACGCCCGAGCCGACAGCCACGCCGACTCCGACGGCCACCTCGACGACGCCTCCGCCGCCGGCCACGCCGACTCCCACGCCGACGTCGGCCGCGCCGCCGTGCCCGAGCGACTGCAACGGCAACGGTACGGTGACGATTGCCGAAGTGCAGACCTCGGCGAACCTGTTCCTCGGAGTTGCGGCCGTCGCAACTTGCTCGGCGGCCGACGTCAATGGCAACGGCACGGTGACGATTGCCGAGGTGACCCAGGCGGCCAACGCGTTCCGCCTCGGGTGCCCGTGACGGAGGGATCGCGCCGAGATTGACAGGCGCACGACTCCGGCTAGAGTCGCGAGTCGTGCGCTTGTTTCTCGGCATATCCTGCTTGGCATTGGTTTCGGCGGCCGCGGTCGGTGCCGGGGCGAATGCCGGGGCACCCCAGACGGCTTTCTTTCAAGCCAACGCTGCTTACTCCGACGGACGCTTCGAGGAAGCGGTCGCCGCCTACGAGTCGATCATCGCCGCTGGTATCGATGGCGGCCATCTGCGCTTCAACCTCGGCAACGCCTACTTCAAGACCGGCGATGTCGGCCGCGCCATTCTCAACTACGAGCGAGCATCGCGGTGGATTCCGGGTGATCCCGACCTCGACGCCAACCTGACGTACGCGCGTTCCCTCACCGGCGCCGAAGCGTGCGTGCCACCGCTATGGGCGAACTGGCTGTTCCCGTTCGCGTCGAGCTTTCCCTCCTGGCAGCTGAGCATGGTGGCAAGCTGCCTCCTGGCTCTCGCACTCGCCACGCTCGCCCTCCGGCGTATCGCTGGAACGCGCGGACGTCCGTCCGCCTATCTCGCCGGGATTTGCTTCGTCATGGCCGCGCTCGTGGCCGGGTCTGCGGGCTATCGCGCCGTGCAGGTCGAGCTGATCTCGACGGTCGTTGTCGTGACCGAAGGGTCGGCGCCAGTACGCTTCGAACCTGCCGAGGACGGCACGACCCACTTCGCGGCGCCGCAGGGTAGTCGGCTCGAGGGCGGGGAGACGCGGCCGGGTTGGGCGCAAGTTGCTCGTTGCGATGGGCGTCGTGGCTGGATCGAAGCCGCTGCGATCGAAGCTTTGTGAAGGTGTAGAGCGAGCTCCGGGGTGTTTCCCTACGACAAACACGACCGAGACGGCGCAGGTTCGAGCGAATGTTCACCGGAATCATCGAAGAGGTCGGTCAAGTGGTCGAAGCAGACGCGGGTGTGCTGCGCATCCGCGCAACGAAGATCCTGGAGGATGCGAAGCTGGGCGACTCGATCGCGATCAACGGCGTCGATCTGACCGTCAACGAGCTCGAGGGCGACGCGTTTGCGGCCCACGTGATGCCGGAAACATATCGCCGCTCGAACTTGGGCGGTCTGAACTCCGGGGATCGCGTCAACCTCGAACGTTCGGTGCGGCCTACCGACCGTCTCAGCGGCCACATCGTTCGTGGCGTCGTCGAAGGCCAGGCGGCGATCGAATCGTTCACTCCTGAAGGGGATGCGATCATCGCGCGCTTCCGAACGCCCCCCGAGCTTCTGCGCTACATGGTCGTCAAGGGACCGGTGGCCATCGATGGCGCGAGCCTCACCATCGTCGACAATACTGACTCCACGTTCGCCGTTTCTCTGGTGCAGTATACACAAGCGCACACGACGCTCCTGGCGAAACAGCCGGGTGACAGCGTCAACATCGAAACCGACATCGTCGCGCGCTACGTCGAAGCCATGCTGGCCGATCGCGCGACTTCTTGACCCGCGTACGCCGGATCTCTTCCCTAGAAGGCTTGCCGCAGGGCGGTCCGTAGCTCTGCCGGGGTTTCCGCGGCGAGAACGTGATCACAGGCGGGCAGGTACGCGTTCATGAAGCTGTCACCGGTGTTCCACGACGAAGGGCTTTCCGGGTTGAGCCAGACGATCCGCCGCAAGCGGCGGCGTAGCGACAAGAGCCGTTCGGCGCGGTGGGGGCGCCGATTGTTGCGAGCATCTCCGAGAACCAAGAGGATCGTGTTCCTGCCGAGAGCGGCGCGCGCAAAGGTCTCGAGTCGCACCAACAGGCCGCCGAAGTCGGCCCGGGCGAACAGCTCGAGCCGACCGTGCGGAACGAAGCGTCCGTGCTCCAGGCTGACCTCCACGGGTGTATCGACGAAAGCGAAACGACGCACCCGGCGGAAATGCGCTTCCAAAGGCTGAATCAGAGACAGCAGGAACTCGCTTGCATGGGCGATCGAGTGGCTGAAGTCGCACAGGACCAGCAGTTCGGGCCGAGCAGGCCGCGGCCGACGATACGTGGGGGGAAGGGCGATTCCTCCCTGAGCCGCGGCCCTCCGCAGGGTACGGCGGAGGTCGATGATGCCTCGCTCGAGTCGGCGTGTTCGCCTCCGACGACGGGCACGAAAGCGCCGCGCGAGCTCTTCGGCCAGCTGGGCGCAAGCTTCGCCCTGGAACGTCGTCATCCTGG
>CALJUJ010000726.1 GCA_937975525.1 uncultured bacterium | reverse complement strand
AGATATTCGGATTGGTGCCGAGCAGCAGTAGGTAGCGGGTGTTGGCGACGTCGGGGTGGAAGAAGACCGACGGCGGCGCATCGAGCATCCACTGGCTGACGAGGAAGTGCTGGGTCTTCTCCTGGGCGAAAGCGTTGAACCAGCGTTTCGAGCCGAGCGCGGAAAGGAAGGTGAGGCCGTAGGCGGCGTCCATGTGGTTGCCCTGGCCGCCGATGCCGACGAGGCCGATCGAGCGCGGCGAATGGGCGGCGCGTAGCTCGGCGAGCCGCGTGGCGATCTCCGCGATCGCCTGCTCCCAGCCGATGCGCGCGAAGCCGCCGTCGGGTTGGCGCTTGAGCGGGTGCGTCAGCCGCTGCGCGTGGTCGACGTAGTGGCCGATGGAGAAACCCTTGTTGCAGATGTAGCCGCGGGTGACGGGATTGGCGTCGTCGGCACGCACCGCGGCGATGCGGTTGTCGGCGACGTCGACGCGCAGGCCGCAGTTGTGGCTGCACAGGACGCAGACGGTGGGAAGGTTCTCGGCGTCGGTGGGAATCGGGGTGCGGGAGACGGACGGATCGACGGGGGTGGCGGTCGGCATCGGCGTTCCTCTCGGCTTGCGTTCTGAATCGGAACTAATACGTTCCCTTTCGGAACGCAATAAGGTCTGCTAGGAAACCTGCATGCGTTGGGACGAAATCCGCGACGTGCCTTGCTCGGTCGCCCGCGCCCTGTCCGTCGTCGGCGACCGTTGGACGTTGCTCGTCCTGCGCGACGCCTTCCTGCGCACCCGCCGCTTCGAGGACTTCCAACGCCAGCTCGGCGTCACCCGCCACCTGCTCGCCGATCGCCTCCGTAAGCTCGTCGCCGAAGGCATCCTCGAACGGGTGCGCTACCAAGACCGTCCCGCCCGCTACGAATACCGCCTGACCGACAAAGGCCGCGACCTCTACCCGGTCATCGTCGCGCTGCTGCAGTGGGGCGATCGCTGGATGACCGACGCCGACGGCCCGCCCCTGCGCCTGCGCCACAAGACCTGCGGCCACACCCTCGCCGCCGGCCTCACCTGCTCGTCGTGCGGCGAGGCGATCGAGCCGCGCGACGTCACCGCCGAGCTGGCGGCCGCCGGATCCCCGCAGCGACCCTGACGCAGCGCCCCGAGCTAGCCGAGTGCAACGATTCCCGCCGAGTGGAACGATTCCCCAGGTGTGGCAGGGTAGCGGCGATGTCTGCTGACGAGAGGAATTGCGCATGCCGCCAGCCAACGTCGGTCGCCTGATCCTGGTCCGCCACGGCGAGAGCGAAGGCAACCGAGACCGCACCTTCACGCGCACGCCGGAAGTCCCGCTGACGGAAACCGGGCATCGCCAGGCGCGCGCCGCCGGCGAGCTCATCCGCCGCGAATTCGCCGCCGCACGCGTCGTCGCGAGCCCGTTTCGGCGAGCCCAGCAGACCGCTGCCGCGATCGCTGCGGTGCTCGGCCTCGACGTCGACACCGAGCCCGACCTGCGCGAACGCGACTTCGGTGTCTACGTCGGCCGACCCTACGACAGTGTTCTGGCCGATCCCGCCTTCGACCCGGCGCGGCGCTGGGAATGGCGCCCCGACGAGGGCGAGTCGTTGACGGAGGTCTACGACCGCGTGGTTCCGGCGATCGAGCGCGTCGCCGCCCAGGGCGCCGGCCGCGACGTGGTCGTCGTCAGCCACGGCGGCGTGATGCTCGCGCTCAGCGCCTTCTTCGCGCGCTCGTGGGAGGGGCTATCCGTCGCGCGCAACTGCGGCATCCTCGTCGTCGAGCACGAAGACGGGAAGTACGGTCCGCTGCGGACCATCGAGGACGAGTACGTCTAGTAGCGCTCGGGCTGCTGCACGATGGCATCGGCGTCGGTCGCCGCCTGCTGCCATTGCTCGAAGCGATCGAGGTCGACGCGCAGCTAACCGGCCACGAACGCGAGCACGGTCGCGTCGTCGAGGTAGCCGACGCCGACGAGCACGTCGGGGACGGCATCGAACGGATTGACGAAGTAGATCAGTGCGCCAGTCGCCAGCCCGAGCGTTCGCCACGGCACGGCGGTGTAGCGTCCCTCCGCCCAGGCCTGGGCCAATCGACCCAGCCGCACGACGTCACGGCGCAAGCCGTCCACGAAGTCGCGTCGCGACTCCGCCTTCGACCAAACGCGCGACAGCAGCGTCAGGGTCCCCTGGCGGTTCAAGTTGCGGGGCTTCATCGGCTGCCGCGAGCATAGCCAACGTCGATTGCCGTGCCAACGGCCGCCGCTGATCCCAGTGAAGCCGGGAAATTGACGGAACGCGGCAACCCAGTATGGTGGCGGCGCCCGTTCCGTAGGGCATCCTCATGCAACTTCGATCTCTGAAGACCGCACTTCTAGTCGTCGGCCTCGGCCTGGGAGCCGCCGGCGTCGCCTTGTTCACGACGGCGCCGCGCCGCAACGTCGCGCATCCGGGCGCCGGCGCAGCCGTGACGGAGGCCGCCGCCGTTCCCGTGACGGCGTATCGACTGCAGCGGAGCACCGAGCGCGAGCGCATCGAAGTCTCTGGCCTGGTGCAGCCGATACGCAGGGCGCGACTCGCCGCGGAGGTTGACGGGCAGGTCGTGCGCATCGACGTGCGCGAGCACGAGCGCGGCGCTTCCGGGGCCGAGATCCTCAAGATCGACGATTCGATACGCCGCGCCGCGGTCGAGCGCGCGGCGGCGTCGTTGCTGCGTGCGGAATCGGCGCATCGCCTGGCCGAGCTCGAGGCTGAGCGTCTACGACGTCTGCGGCGCACCGCCGTCGCCAGTCAGGCCGAGCTCGATGCCGCGGAGGCGCGCGTGCGCGAGGCGACGGGCGCCCGGGCCGAGGCCCGCGCGACGCTCGCCGAGGCAGAGGTCCTGCTCGAACGCACCAGCATCCGCGCTCCCTTTGCCGGTATCCTCACGGCCTTCGACATCGAAGTCGGCGACCACGTCATGCCCGGGACTCCCATCGGCGAGTGGATCGACCTCGACCAGGTCGAGATCGAGCTCGGGCTCAACGAATCGCAGGTCGTCGCCGTGCAGGCGGGCGACCCCGTCGCGGTGCGTGCGCAGGTGTACCCGGGCCGGACGTTCCCCGCGGCGGTGCGCCGTATCGGCGCCGCCATCGACCGCGAGACGCGTCTGTTTCCCGTCGCGATCGAAGTCGACAACCGCGATGGCTCTTTGCTCGCCGGCATGGTCGTCGTCGCGACGCTCGAGATCGGTGCCGATCGACCGGTCGTGCACGTTCCGCGCGAAGCCACGGTGGAGGAGTTCGGCCTCACCTACGTGTACGTGATCACCGACGAGGATGGCGCGCCCGTGGCCCGCCGCCGCCGGGTCACCGTGGGAGCCGTCGCGTTCCGGCCGACGCTGCTGGCGATCGTCGAGGGCGTCGACGCCGGCGAACGCGTCGTCGCGGAGGGGCTGCGCAACCTGCGTGACGGCATGCTCGTCGTCGTCGAGGACCACCTGTGAGCCCGGCGGCGTTCAGCCTGCGCCAGCACATTCTCGTCAATCTGCTGTTCTTCCTGGCGATGATCGGCGGGCTGGTGATGGGCCGGGCGCTGCCCGTCGACTTCTTTCCCGACATCTCGTTCAACGCCGCTGCGGTCACCACCGAGTGGACGGGTGCTTCCGCCGATGAGATCGAGCGCCTGGTGACGACCAAGCTCGAGGAGGAGATCAAGAACGTCGCCGGCATCAAGGAGATGCGCTCGTTCTCCCACGCCGACGTTTCCGAGATCAACATCGACTGGCAGGAGACCCTCAGCGACGAGGAGTACGATCGCGCCGTCGCCAACCTGCGCGCCGCCATCGAGCGGGTCGGCGACCTCCCCGACGACGCCGAGGAGCCCTACGTCCGCGAGCTATCGGTCGCCGAGGTCTACGCGTCGCTCGTGATCGCCGTGCTCGACCGCGGCGGCGTCGGCGAAGCGGGTCTGCGCGAGGTGGCCATCGACCTGCGCGATCGGCTCGCCGACCTGCCCGGCGTCCGTCGCGTGACACCGCTCGGGATCCGCGATCGCGAAGTTCGGGTGCGCGTCGACCGCGACGCGCTGGCCGCGGTCGACCTGACCCTCGCCGAGGTCGCCGCCACGATTCGCAGCAACGCGCGCAACGTGCCTGCGGGTTCGATGGTGGAGGCCTCCGGCGAGACGGTCGTGCGCGCGGTCGGCGACGTCGAGGATCTGGCTGCGCTCGGCGCGACGGTCGTCAAGAAGAGCCCGGACGGCGCCCACGTGCTGCTCCGCGATCTGGCGACGGTGGAGCTCGACTTCGAGAAGCAACGTCTCATAGGCCGCTACAACGGCGAAGACAGCGCCATGCTCGAGATCGCCAAGGAGAAGGAGGCGGACCTTCTGGAGGTCGTCGATACGGTCCGTTCCTTCCTCGAATCGCGGCGCCCGTACCTGCCGGAGGGCGTGGAGGTCGCGGTGACGTTCGACGAGTCGCAGTACGTCACCAGCCGCCTCGACGCGCTCGGCAACAACCTGCTCAGCGGCATCGTCGTCGTCGTCCTGATCCTCTGGCTCACGCTCGGGTTCCGCAACGCCCTGCTCGCCGTGGCGGCGATCCCGTTTTGCTACCTGACGGCGATCTTCCTCTTTCCGGCGATGGGCATCACCCTCAATTCGCTGTCGATCGTCGGCATGATCCTGGTCAGCGGCATGCTGGTGGACGACGCCATCATCGTGCTCGAGAACATCTACCGCCACATCGAGACTGGCCAGCCGGTGGCCGAAGCGATCGTCACCGGCGCCGACGAGGTCAAGTGGCCGGTGATCGCCTCGGTGACGACGACGATCGCGGCCTTCAGCCCGCTCCTGCTGATCGTCGGCACCTCGGGCGAGTTCATGTCGATCCTGCCGAAGACGGTCATCGTCTGCCTGGCGGCGTCGTTGATCGAGTGCCTGTTCGTGTTGCCCGCCCACTACCTGCACTA
Source organism: uncultured bacterium (assembly GCA_937975525.1). Classification (GTDB taxonomy): domain Bacteria; phylum Desulfobacterota; class Binatia; order HRBIN30; family HRBIN30; genus CALJUJ01. The sequence goes on along the minus strand of CALJUJ010000726.1, from coordinate 1,829 downwards.
CGGCAGCCGCGGCCACGTGACCCGAGCCGAGCGCCGTCCCGGACTCTCCGGGCGGGTGCGTTTCTGGTCCGACGCCGCCCGTGTGCGCGTCGACCTCGATCTCCAGCGTGCGCGCGACCGCTACGTCGCCGGCCTCGCCGAGGTACTCGACAACCGCTGGACCTTCGCCGTGTTCCTGGTCGGCCTCGTTGTCCTGGCGGTCGGCGTCGCCGCGCGCCTGCCGGTCGATCTGTTCGCCAGCGAGTACAACGAGGTGTTCGTCTCGCTCTACGGTCCGACCGGCAACGGCTTGGCCGACACCGACGCGACGATCGCCGAGCTCGAAGCGGTGCTGGAGGAGTTCGGCGCCGACGAGGTGCGCGACTTCACGAGCTACAGCGGCATGACCATGAACCCGGACACGATCCCGATCCGCGGCGTGCATCTCGGGGTGATCTACGTGACGCTCGCCGACACGCGCCGCAACCGCGAGTATCCGGAGATCATGCTCCGTCGGATTCGCGAGCGCATGGCTCGGTGGCACGCCGAGCACCCAGGCGCGGCGACGTCGCTGCTGGTGTTGCCGCCGCGCAACGGCCCGCCGGTCGGCAAGCCGGTGGCGGTGCAGATTCGCGCCGAGGCCTACGAGCGCGCCGAGGACATCGCCCGCGAGATCAAGGCGTTTCTGCACACGCTTCCGGGCGTGTTCAACATCGAGGACAACCTGCTTCCGGGCCCGCGCGAGGTTCGCCTGGCGATGGACGAGGCACGCGCCAGCCTGCACGGGCTGACCTTCACCGACCTGGCGACGGCGCTGCGCGCCGCCAGCGACGGGCTCGAGGCGTCGACGTACAAGCCGCCCGCGTCGGACGACGAGATCGACATTCGCGTCCTGCCCGAAGACCGCTACCGGCGCAGCGTCGCCGACCTGCTCGAGACCGAGGTGCGGACGCCCGCGGGGTATCGCATCAAGCTGCGCGACGTCGCCTCGGTGGAGGTCGACCGCGGGCACTTGTTCCTGACCCACCACGAGGCGCAGCGCTCGGTGATCGTCTACGCCGACGTCGAGGAGGGGGTGGCGACGTCTGAGTCGGTGAATCGCCAGTTGATGGCGCGCTTTGCGGATCTCGATCGGCGCTACCCCGACGTGATCGTCGTCTACGGCGGCGAGTTCCAGGAAAGCGCGCGTGCGTTCGGCAGTGCCATGCGCGTCTTTCCACTGGCGATCCTGTTCATCTACATCATCCTCGCGGCGCAGTTCCGGTCGTACGCGCAGCCGTTCATCGTGATGATGGCGGTGCCCTTCGGGGTGATGGGAGTGCTGTTCGGCTTGGCGCTGTTCGGCTACCCGTTCTCGTTCGGCACAGTCTACGTGACCGTCGGTCTCTCCGGGGTGGTCGTCAACGACTCCCTCGTCCTCGTCGACTTCATCAACCGCGCCCGCGCCTCCGGCAAGCCACTGCGCGAGGCGGTGCTCGAGGCGGGGAGCAAGCGCTTCCGCGCCGTGCTGCTGACGACGCTGACGACGGTCGGTGCGTTGTTGCCGACGGCGTTCGGCCTCTTCGGCCGCTCGATCAGCTTCGGTCCGTTGGCCGCGGCCTTCGTCACCGGCCTGTCCCTGGCGACGGTGTTCACCCTGCTCTTCGTGCCGACGGGCTACTACTCCCTGGCACGACTGCAGGAGCGCTGGTTCGGGGCGGACGGATCCGAGCTCGGAGTCGGTCGCGAGCGACCGGCAACCGTCGCGTGAGGCGCGAGATCGGTCGACTTGGCGCTGCCGGGGCGCTAGCTTCGGTGCCATGAACGATGCCCCGCTTGCCGAGGCCGCCGCGCACGAGCGTTGGCTGGAC
>CALJUJ010000725.1 GCA_937975525.1 uncultured bacterium | reverse complement strand
CAACACCTCGAGCGCCTGCTCGAAGGCGAGTCCGACCAGCGCGAGATGGCGCGGATGACGGGCGAAGCCGTCGATCGCATGGATCGCGCGCTCGAGAATCTGCTGCAGTACACCCGCTTCGAGGCGCCGCATCCGCAGGCCACCCGCCTCGCCGACGTCCTCGCGCCGTGCTTCGACCATCTCGACGCGCTCTTCAGCGAGCAGCGCGTGCTGCTCGACGACCGCGTCGACCCGTCGGCCGCAGTGACGGCGGACCGGGCGCAGATCGCCTACGCCTTGGAGAACCTGCTGCGTGCGGTCGTCCGCGCCGCCGGGGCTGGAGTGACGCTGGTGGTGCGCTCGCCGCTGACGCGCAGCGGGCTGGTCATCGAGTTCCCGACGACGACCGCCAGCATCACCGAGAAGCTCGCACGCTGGAGCGATGGCAGCAGCGATGGTCCGGCGGTTGCCGCAAGCATTTCGTTCGTGTTCGCCCGCGCCCTGCTGGAGCGCAACGGCGGCGCCGTCGACATCCACGCGGACGACGGCAAGACATCGATCACGGTCGCCCTGCCGGCAGGGGACGAGGAGGTGGAGGAAGATGAAGAAGCTGCGTATCTTGATCGTTGACGACGAAGCGGGCGTACGCGAGTCGCTGCGCATGGTGCTCAAGGAGCGCTTCGAGCCGAGCACCGCGAGCTCCGGAGAAGAGGCCCTGGCAGCGCTCGACGAGGCTCCGGTCGACGTCGTCCTGCTCGACATCATCATGCCCGGTATCGACGGGCTCGAGGTTCTCGAGCGCATCAAGGAGCGGCCGCGCTCGCCGCAGGTGGTGATGCTGACGGCGACGAAGACCGTGAAGACGGCCGTCCAGGCGATGAAGCTCGGCGCCTTCGACTACGTGACCAAGCCGTTCGACGTCGACGAGCTGTTGCTCGTCGTCGAGAGGGCGACGCACGCCACCGCTCTGGCCCGCGAGGTCGAGGCGCTGCGCTCCGAAGTCGGCTCACGCTACGGCTTCGACAACATCATCGGCAACTCGGAGAACGTCCGCGCCGTGCTGTCGACCGTGTCGATGGTGGCGCCGCTGAAGACCACGGTGCTGATCACCGGCGAAAGCGGCACCGGCAAGGAGCTGATCGCCAAGGCGCTGCACTACAACAGCCCGCGCGCGCAGCGTCCCATGGTGACGCTCAACTGCGCCGCGATCCCGGACAACCTTCTGGAGAACGAGCTCTTCGGCCACGAGCGCGGCGCGTTCACCGACGCCCACAGCAAGCAGCTCGGCCAGTTCGAGCACGCCGACCAGAGCACGATCTTCCTCGACGAGATCGGCGAAATGGCGCCGAGCACACAGGCGAAGATCCTGCGGGTCCTCGAGCAGGGCGCGTTTCTGCGCATCGGAGGTAGCGCCCCGGTCCAGGTCGACGTGCGCGTCGTCGCGGCCACCAACCGCGACCTCCACCAGGAGGTGCGCGAGGGGACGTTCCGCTCCGACCTCTTCTACCGGCTGAACGTCGTCGCCATCCACCTGCCGCCGCTGCGCGAGCGACGCGAAGACATCCTGCCGCTGACCCACCACTTCCTGAAGGCGAAGTCGGCGGCGCTGGGGATCCCGGAGCGGCGCTTCGACAACGAGGCGCTCGACATGCTGCTGCAATACGGCTGGCCGGGAAACATCCGCGAGCTCGAGAACACGGTCGAGCGCGCTCTCGTTCTGTCGCGCGGCCCGGTGATGGGTGCCTCCGACCTGCCGGCGCACATGGCGAGCAACCGCGAATGGAGCGTGCCGGCGCAGGAGAGCGTCCTCAGCGGGCAGACGCGCCTGAGCGACGCCGTCGACCAGTTCGAGCACGCGCTCATCCGGCGCGCACTCGATCAGACGGACAACAATCAGACCCGCGCGGCCGAGATGCTCGGCACCACGCGACGCATTCTCAAGTACAAGATCGACAAGCTCGGCATCGAAGGGAGCGAGGGCTGACCCAACGGAGTGTTCAATTTCGTGCCGCTCGCACGCCCGGCGTCATTTCGCCGACGTCGAATCAATAACTTGTTGATTTTAAATACTTACGCCTAGAACGCGACCGCAACACGGCCGTCGTCCAGCCGGCGACGGCCGTACAATTTCGTCGCTTGGTTCGAAATCGCTCGCCACATCGGCCCGAGCGCTCCCCAAGTCGCCAACGAATTCGCGACCTTGTGGCGGCCGTGCGGAAACCTCCCTACTTCCGTCTGCCTTGGCATCTTCCATGCTTGCCTTCCCGGCAGCCACGGGAGGGTCCAT
>CALJUJ010000724.1 GCA_937975525.1 uncultured bacterium | reverse complement strand
CCGGTCACGCTCGTCTACTTCCTGCAGGAGATCTACGGCGTCATTCCGGTCGACAATCGCTTCCTCCATTGGCCACTCGTTCTGTTCTTGATCGCCCTCGCCCGCGTCACCCTGCGCCACGAGATTCTCAACTCGCGCATCGCTGTACGGCGGGCGGTGATCTACCTGTCGGCCGTCGTCATCCTCACCGCGATCGCGATCCTGCTGAGCACCGTGCGCTCGTACGCCGTCGCGGTCCTTCTCTTTCCGCTGCTGTACCTGTGGCCGCGTTTCGACGCCCGACTGAACGAGCGCCTCTATCCGACGCGAAGTCGCTTTCCGGAGCTGATTCGCGCAATCGGCAACGATATGGCGGCCGCCAGCGACCAGCGATCCGTGCTGCGGATCCTCGCCGATGCGCCCACGCGCCTGTGCGACACGGCGGGAAGCGTCGCTTTCCTGTTTCACGGCAAGGATGCCGAGATCGTCAGCACGGCACCGTGTCCGAGGATCGCTGCCCAGGGCTTTGCCGACGAGCCGCTCGTTCGGCTGATGATCACGCTGCGCAAGGAGATCTCGCGCAATCAACTCGCGCTCGAGGCCTCCTACGCGAACATTCTCGACGACTGTCACGCGTGTTTCGACCGACTCGGCGCCGAGCTGCTGATTCCCTTGGAGCGTGAAGGCGTCGTCATCGGCGGTCTCGCCGTCGGGCCGCGGGCGAGCGGCGACGTCTACGAGCCGGCCGAGCTCGACGCCCTGTCGATGCTGGTGCAACAGGCTGCACAGTCGTTCACCCGCATCGAGGCGACCGAACGGCTGCGGCACCGCGAGCTCGAGTTCGCCGAGCTCAAGCGCTTCTTCCCGCCGCAGGTGATCGACCAGGTCATGGCCCAGGGTGGTGCCTCGGAGCTACGCTCGCAGCGCAAGCAGGTCACGGTGGTGTTCGTCGACCTGCGCGGCTTCACGTCGTTCGCCGACAGCGTCGAGCCCGAGGAAGTGATGGCGACGCTCGCCGAATATCATTCGGTGATGGGCCAGCGCATCGCCGAGTTCGCCGGCACCCTCGAGCGCTTTGCCGGCGACGGCTTCATGGTCTTCTTCAACGACCCCGTGGAACAAGACGACCACGTCGAGCGCGCCGTACGCATGGCCGTCGCGATGCTCGGCGACGTCGACCGCCTGCGCCGAGAATGGCAACGCAAGGGCTACCGCATCGACGTCGGTATCGGCATCCACACGGGCTTCGCCACCTGCGGCTTCATCGGCTACGAAGGGCGCCGCGACTACGGCGTGATCGGCACGGTGACCAACCTGGCGGCGCGTTTGAGCGACGCGGCAGGGCCCGCCGAGATCCTGGTCTCGGCGCGCATTCGTTCGGAGCTGGGAAGCGAAGTCGTCTGTGAACCCGTCGGCGAGGTTGCCTTGAAGGGATTCGCGCAGGCACAGGAGATCCACCGCATCCGCGTCGCCTAGCCGTCGGCAGCGACGCATCGACCCGCCATGCCGGCAACGCCGGTCGAACGCACCGAGCCGACGGCATCGCGTGGTGGCTTGAGGCCGACGAGCTTCGCTGGAACAATGCCGCCTCGGTTCAGCTCATGAGAATCACCCCGTCCGCGCCTCCGTTCCTCACGCTCGTGCTCGTCGCCGCGCTCCACGTAGCTCCGTCGCGGGCGACGGAGGACGGAGAAGAGCTCGACGCAGGCGAGGTCGAGACTCTCGACGTCGAGATCCCCACTCCGGCGCCCGAGGACCTCGGCCCCGGCGGCTTGCTCGCCCTCGGCTGGCCGCCGCTCATCCTCAAGGGCGAGCAGATCGAACCCGGCGAGAAGCGCGACATCGGCCTGCGCTTGACGGAGTCCTTCGCCGGTTCCGCCCTCGACACACCCATCGTCGTCGTTCACGGCACCCGTCCCGGACCGACGCTCTGCTTCACCGGCGGTATCCACGGCGACGAGATCAACGGCATGGAGACGGTGCGTCGCGTCAGCGAGCGCCTCGACCCGACGGCGCTCGCCGGAACCGTGATCGCCGCGCCGATCGTCAATCTGCACGGCTTCCAGCGCGGCTCTCGCTACCTACCCGATCGGCGCGACTTGAACCGCTTCTTTCCCGGCAACGCCTACGGAAGCTCGGCCTCGCGCATCGCCAATCTCCTGTTTCACTACGTGATCGTGACCTGCGACGCGCTCGTCGATTTCCACACGGGCTCGTTGCACCGCACCAACCTGCCGCAAGTCCGTGGCGACCTGCGCGATCCGGGCGTCCAGCGGCTGGCCCGGCGTTTTGGAAGCGGGGTGATCGTCCACAACGTTCCGAAGAAGGGTACGATCCGCCGCGCCGCGATGGACGAAGGGATTCCGGCCATCATCTTCGAAGCCGGTGAACCGATGCGCCTCCAGGAACAGGAGATCGAACGCGGCGTCTCCGGAGCGCTCGGCCTGCTGGCTGCGCTGGGGATGATCGAGCGCGACACCCCCGAGCGCGAGATTCTCATCTACTCCGAGACACACTGGGTCCGCGCCAACGACGGTGGCATCCTGCGCTCCAGGATCGAGCTCGGCGACGAAGTCGAAGAGGGCGACGTGCTCGGCTACATCACCGATCCGGTGAACAAGGAGCGCGTCGAGCTGCGCTCGCACTATTCCGGGCGCATCATCGGCATGACCGTGTCGCCGATCATGATCCCCGGCTACGCCGCGTACCACATCGGCGTCGACCGGCCGCTCCCCGACATTCGCTTCCCGACCGCCGCCGAGATCGACGGCCTCGACGATTTCGAGCCGGACGACGGCGTGACCGAAGACGAACGCCCCGAATGACCGATCAGACGTAGTCGCTCGCGCGTGAAGCGCGCTTGCCGCAGTCGCCACAGCCCGACCGTGGGCGTGCGCTCTCGCGCACGGCACGGCCGACGTAGAGCATGGCGCCGAGGACCAACGGGGCGACGACGATCGATTGCCAGTCCATGCTCATGCACCTCCAGACCATCGAGTACCGACCTGGTAGACCGCGTACGCGGCGACGTACGCCAGCGACGTCATGTAGACGAAGGTGAAGACTGGGTAGCCCCAGCCTCCGGTTTCACGGCGTATCGTCGCCAGGGTCGCGACGCACTGGCAGCACAGCGCGAAGAACACCATGATCGAGAGAGCGACGGGAACCGTGTACACTGCCGTTCCATCGGGCCAGCGCTCGGCCGCCATCGCATCGCGCAGCTCCAAGCTCTCTTCGTTGGCTTCGCTGCCGACATTGTAGATCGTGCCGAGGGCGGCGATGACGACTTCGCGTGCGGGGAAGCTCGCCAGCACCGCCATGCCGATCTTCCAGTCCCACCCGAGGGGCTCGACCACCGGAGCAACGAACTGGCCGGCACGACCGAGGTAGCTCTGGCGCAGCTGCTCGCCCGCCATCGCCGGAGACTCGCGGTCGGCCTCCGTCACCTCGATCCGCGGATAGTACGACAGCGCCCAAATCAGGATCGTCGACGCCAAGATGATCGTACCGGCACGCCGCAGGAACGCCCAGCTGCGATCGTACATGCGAAAGAAGACGACGCGCCACGACGGAACCTTGTACGGCGGTAGCTCGAGAAGGAACGGGACCGCGGGGCCACGGAGCGTCGTCCGCTTCAGCGCGTAGGCCACCGGCGGAGCCACCAAGAGGCCC
>CALJUJ010000723.1 GCA_937975525.1 uncultured bacterium | reverse complement strand
ATCATCGACGACGACGAGATCGTCGAGGCGATCTCGCTGTGGGTGCTGGGCGCGAAGAGGTCGACTTCCCCAGCGCGGATCATCGCCTGGGTGATGGCGAGCCCCTGGAGAAGCACTCCTTCGGGAGGGTCGGTCGGGGCGAGGAAGACGCGCAGTGCCCCCAGGTCCACGAGCTTGCCTTCTCGGTTACAGCGGCCTGCCGCTTGCGCGAGCGAATCCATGCCAGCGAGTGCCCGATACACGACGGGGAAGTCCAAATCGACGCCAGCCTCGACGAGCTGGGTCGAGACGACCCGTACGGCCTCGCCAGCCGCCTTCCGTGCTCGGATGCTGGCAAGAATCTCGGTGCGGTGTGCGGGGCACATGAGTGCGGAGAGGTGCAGCGTCGTCCGATCCCCGACCGACGCGTCCACTGCGACACACAGCTCGCGCGCATCGATTCGGCGGTGGACGATCGCGAGGACGTCGGGTTCCGTTGCGATCTCTTCGGCGAGTTTATCCCACGCCACGGCGCTACGCGCGCGGCTCCAATCGACGTCGACCCGTCGCAGCCGCTTCGCGAGCGCGTTGGGGTCAGGGATGATCTCGGCGGCTGACGTCAGCCCACAATCGTCGAGTGACTGACGCGTGAGCGCTGGCTGCGTCGCGGTGCACACGACGATGCACGCTCCGTAGTCGCGGACGAGCGTTTCGAGGACATCTGTTGTCGGCGCGAGAAGCTCGCGCGGCAAGCTCTGGGCTTCGTCGAGCACGATAACCGAGCGCGCCAGGTTGTGCAGCTTGCGGCAAGCGCCCGGACGGTTCGCGAAGAGGCTTTCGAGGAGCTGGACGTTCGTGGTGACGATGATCGGCGCATCCCAGTTCTCCGACGCGATTCGGTTTCGCGCCGACTCGCGCTTCGGGTCGATGGCGCTGTGGTGCTCGACGAGCGACGCGTCGCCGTCCGCGAGGCCGAATGCGCCCCGATAGACGGCGGCGTTCTGCTCGATGATGGAAGTGTAGGGAATGGCCACGACTACCCTACGAAGTCCGTGCCGCAGCGCGTGGTCGAGCGCGAACTCCATCGCCGCGAGCGTCTTTCCGCCGCCCGTTGGGACGTTGAGCGTGAAGATCCCAGGGGAGCGTTCAGCGGCAACACGGCAAGCACTACGAACCTCTGCGCGAACCCGGTTCACCTCCGTGTCGTTCCTCGTGAGCCCATCTACGTGTACTCGGAGGCGAGCAGCGAGCGATGCCACCGGCAGCTGCCCCGCGCGCAAACCGGCCCTGCCGCTATCGAAGAATGCCTCGGTATCCAGAAAGTCGGCGTCGCAGAGAGCCGAGAAGATCATCCGGGTGAAGAACTCCAGACGACGATGCGCGCCTCCGTCCTTGTCGGAGGACGGTCTCAGAGAATCAGCGAGACCCGGCACGGCACGGTCGAGGATCCCTTCCGGTGGAATCGCCTTGAGCGCCGCAGCCAACCGCTGCGGCCCACGGCCTCGAAGCCGGTCGCTCAGCCTGCCGAGACCGTCCGCAAGGCCGGCATGATGGCCAGCGATGGCGAACACTACTGGTAATCCATTCTGCCCGTCCCGCTGGGCAGCGTGAAACGCCCCGGCCGTCGAATGGTCGACTTTCGCTCGCGATGCGATCCCTGCTTCGCTCTCGACGTGCGCCTCGACGCCCTGCGCGGCACGGAGCATGGCCTGGAAATCCGCCGCATACTTGCCGAGATCGTGCCAAAGCCCAGCGAGCTCCGCGTGAGGAGAACCGCCGAACGCTTCCCCGAACCTACGAGCCCGCTCCGCGACGGCCAACAAGTGATCTTCGAGAACGTGTTCCCGGGCACCATCTGCGACGTGTGCTAGCGGTTTCATAGCGCTCGCATCCACCTGTCGGGCGACGACTGTCAAGGGGCCCCTCCTGCTAGCTCGGGCAGTTACCGGGACGCAGGGCGAGTTCGACCGGATCGACCGTGGTCTGACCACTGCAACCTCTCGAATCGACAGGTGCTTGCCCGAGATGCAGCGCTAGATTCTTGCTTGACGCTGCGATTCGACGGTCGAAGCGACGACCGCGAGCAACGCCGGTCCGGGACGGCGCCGCGGGGCGCTTCCGCCACCCTTCGCAACTTGAGATGGCCGTCCTAACCGGGGTGCGGCGACGGCCCATGTAGGCCCTTCTCCCTATCGGTGGTTGCGCTGGTCGGACCACTGAGAACCCCACAGAGGCGCATCGAGTGTAGTCGGCGAAATCGTCTGGCGTTTCGTCGAAATCCACAGCGATCCGCTGTGTTTCCGATGGCTCGAGCGTGGATGTCTCGATGTGTGTCGATGTGTGTGTGCGCCGGAGGGCTGGGCCTCGATGCCCGGAAAGCCGCTGCCCGCGAAGGTCTGCCCCAGCTGCAATCGTCCGTTCAACTGGCGTCGCAAATGGGCACAAGACTGGGAGAGCATGCGGTA
>CALJUJ010000722.1 GCA_937975525.1 uncultured bacterium | reverse complement strand
CCGCGGTGGCCTGGGGTGCTGCGCGCTTCGGGATCGACCGGCCGTTACGACATCTTCACCGCCGAGGAATGCTTCGTGACCGGAACCGGCGCCGAGATCATGCACGTTCGCGAGATCGACGGCCGACTCGTCGGCGATGGCGCTGCCGGGCCGGTGACCAGCCAGCTGCGCGACGCCTTTCACGCGCTCGCACGGCGCGAAGGCGAACCCGCCTGGCAAGATTGAGCATTGCGCGGTCATTCGGAATCGCGAGTCGAGAACATCGAATCGAGAAAGGCCCGGGCGACGGCAGCCGGATCGGCGCCGCCGCGATCCACTTCGAAATTCATCGCTCGCATCGCCTCTGCATCGATGGTCGCTTCGAGGGTCCGTAACGCCGCGACCGCCAGCGGGGCCCGCGTCTCCAGACCGGGCGCAGCCAATACCACGGCATCGTAGGGCGGGATAGCGCCGCGGTCGTCCTCCAGCACGACGAGATCGAATGCAGCGATCCTGCCGTCCGTCGAGTACGCTCCGATGACGTCGACGTTGCCACGCGAGACGGCTTGATACATCAGCGACGGGTCCATCGCCCGCTTCTCGCGGAAGCGCAGGCCGTAGACGTCCTCCAGCGACCTCCACTCGGCACGACTGAAGAACTCGTAGTCCCCGCCCACCTGCAACCGCGGCGAGATGCCCGCGAGATCGCTGATCGAGGCCACGCCGAGCGTTTCCGCCTGCCCCCGGCGCATCGCGAGGGCGTACGTGTTCTCGAACCCGAGCGCCGCGACCACCTCGATCCCGTGCTCGTCGGCGAGGAAGCGCCGAACATCGCGCAGTACGGCGCGTCGGTCGGACGGGATGCCATCGCGCTTCATGATCGTCGCCCAGATCGTCCCCGAGTAGTCGGCATAGACGTCGATCTCGCCATCACGAAGTGCGTCGAACGCGACGGTGGAACCCAACGACGGCAGCAGGACGGACGACCGCCCGGCTGCCGACTCGATGCGTCCGGCAAGGATACCCGCGAGCACGTACTGCTCGGTGAAGCTCTTGGCACCGATGCGGAGCGGGCGTGCGCCCACGTCGACGAGATTCGTCGCCGCCGCGTAGCCCGCGATCGCGTAGAGGCCAGCGGCGATCGCCAGCGCCGTGGCGACGAACGCGCGGCGGCGTTGCACGAGCCCGCGTTCGGCGAGATGCACCAGCGCGTCGAGGAAGAGCGCGAGCAGCGACGCGGCGACGCAGCCGACCAGCACCGCGGTGAAATTGCGCATCTGCAGACCCGAGAAGATGTAGTTGCCGAGACTCGGGGCGCCGACCGGTGTCGACAACGTCGCCATGCCGACGGTCCATACCGTCGAGGTGCGAACCCCGGCGACGATCACCGGCAACGCGAGCGGCAGCTCGACCCGCCACAGGCGCTGCGCCGGACGCATGCCGACGCCACGTGCGGCTTCGATCATCGCCGGGGCGATGCCGCGCAGCCCGGTGATGGTGTTCCGCAGCATCGGCAACACGCTGTAGAGGACGAGCCCGAGGAACGCCGGCGGGAAGCCGATGCTGGTCAAGCCGAGCGCCGCCAGGGCCGGGACCATGACCGCGAGCAGCGCAAGACCGGGAATCGTCTGCACGACGCTGGCGATCATCGTGACCGGCGCCTCGAGGCGGCGCAGGCGGGTGGCGACGACGCCGAGGGGCACGCTGACCACGAAGCCGACCCACAGAGCCGCCAGCGTGAGCTGGAGATGTGCGGTCAACAACTCGGGCAGCAGGGCGAGCTGGGCGCTCACGACGACTCTCCCCCGGACAGCGAGCGGATGGCGTCCGCCTGCCGGCGCGGCGTCGCCAGCACCTCCCGTACGTACGGGTCTGCGGGCGACCGCAACAACTCGGAGGGCGAGCCGACCTGGAGCAGGCGGCCACCGCGCATCACGCCGATTCGGTCGGCGAGGAGCAGGGCTTCCACCATGTCGTGGGTGACGAACACCGCGGTCACGCCGCTGGCGGCGCGAATCTCGAGGAACGACTGCTGTAAGCGGTCGCGAGTGATCGGATCAAGAGCGCCGAAGGGCTCGTCGAGAAGCATCAGGCGCGGCGCGGCCGCCATGGCGCGGGCGACGCCGACACGCTGCAACTGCCCTCCCGATAGCTGGTGCGGAAAGCGATCGGCGAACTCCGAGGCTTCGAGTCCCACCATCGCCAGCAGCTCCTCCACGCGCGAACGGACCCGAGTGGGATCCCAGCCGAGCAGCTGTGGGGTCACCGCGACGTTTTCCGCGACCGTCATGTGCGGAAACAATCCGACACGCTGGAAGACGTAGCCGACGCGCCGTCGCACCTCGTATGCCGGCAACTCGCGAACGTCCTCGCCGTCGATGCGAACGACGCCGTGCGTCGGCTCGATCAGCCGATTGATCATCTTGAGTGTGGTCGTCTTTCCCGAGCCCGACTCGCCGAGGAGCACGACGAGCTCGCCCTCGGAGACGTCGAGCGACACGTCGTCCACCACGGTCGTATCGCCGTAACGTTTCGTGAGGCGAGCGAGTTGAATCATGTGGCCAGGGTGCGAGACGGGCCTTGACTCTTCATCGGCGATCCCCGAGTGTCAACCTGCTCCCTGACCGGGGCGACGACCGCATGCTGAGCTCATTGGGAATACTCGTCCTGCGCGTATCCGTAGGCGCGATGATGCTCGCGGGTCACGGCTGGGGCAAATTGGTGGGGTTCACCGACAAGCTGTCGACGTTTCCCGATCCTCTCGGCATCGGCCCCGGCTTCAGTCTCGCTCTCGCCGTGTTCGCCGAGGTTTTTTGCTCCATTGCTTTGATCGTCGGGTTCGCCACGCGTTTCGTCGCCGTCCCACTGCTGACGACGATGGTCGTTGCCGTATTGGTCGTACACGACGGTGATCCCTGGCGCGAGAAAGAGCTCGCGGCTTTGTACGCGGTGCCCTTCCTCGTACTGATTCTCACGGGCGGCGGGGATTTCGCGGTGGATGCCCTGATGCGCCCGCGGCGCCGAACGCGGCTGTGAGAACGGCTACAAGAGAACGAGAAACAGCGCGACGACCACGCTGACGACGACGACGAGAACGACGTAGCGCCCCACCCCCTCCGGCTGCGGCGACTCGGCAGCGGAGACAGCGTGCACGCGACCGTCGCCGGCCGATTCGGCAACCTCATCGTCGCCCCCCGTCGAATCGTCCGAGCGCCACTGATCACCGATCACGTCGCTGCTCTGCACCGACGAGAGAATCTCGCGCGCCTCGTCGACGCGTTGGTGAGGCACGTAGATGTCGACCAGCTTGCGGCGTGCGATGGGCGGCTTGGGTGGCTCGTGAGGGCCGCGAAGCTGCTCGTCGCCGTCGCACGACAGCAGCGACGTGATCTGTTCGAGAGCCAGCGTCCGCGCAACGATTTCGGCGTCTTCTCCAGGCAGCGTACCGATCAAGGTGTCCGGTGGCTCGGCGGGCTCGGCGTCGTGCCCCTGCTCCGCGAGGGCGCGTTCGACCTGGTCCTCTAGTCCGCCGTGCTGCCGCGGCGGCAACTCGCCGTCACGCAGGGCGCCGCCGCAGTCCGAGCACGAGGAAATGCCGGCTACGAACTCGGTTCGACACTCGGGGCAGTGCTGCATGGCGCTCGACATGCCGCGGATTCGGGCCCGCACGCAAGTGGGCGTGCCCGAGCGCACTCACTCCGGCTGCACCTCGAACGACCCGATGTCGCACCGCGACGAGCCATTCTGGTCACCATCCACCGGGCGCGGCAGGCCTCGTTGGTCGACGTCGGGACACTCGTCCGGATCGCCGGCATCGATCGCCGAGCTCCGGCTCATCAGTTTGCGGCTCGGGGTCAAGCCGCCATTGAGATTCTCGCCGCGCGAGTAGGGCCTCTGGTTCGACTGGTCGCCCGGCCCGTGGAAGCTGCACACCGCGCCACTCTCGAGGTTGTACCCCAAGGACGTGACCGGCACGTCGCCGCCGCAATTGATGTCCCTCACCCGGTTGTTGAAGTTCTCGGCGACGATGCTGTTGTGAACGGCCGTCACGCCGAAGTTGGCGATCCCGCCGCTGACGAAACGGGCTTGATTGCGCACCATGGTGACGTTGCGCAGGGTCGTGACCCCGTGCGTGTCGGTGACCAGGGCCCCGCCCGTGCTGATGCGTGCGCGGTTGCGCGAGATCGTCGAGTTGATGATGAGCGCTAGGCCGTCGTTGTAGATCGCACCCCCACCGAAGCCGATGCGAGCCTGGTTCTTGAGGAAGGTCGAGCGCACGATGTCGACCTGCCCCAGGTTGAACAGCCCCCCTCCGCCGCCGTCCACGACGTGCCGGTTGCGCCGCACGAGGACGTCGTAGAGCTCCAGCGTGCTGGCCGAGGCGTTGTAGAGAGCGGCTCCGAACAGCGCCGTGTTGCCGAGCAGGACCACCTCGCGCAGCTCGGCGTGCCCGCCATTGTAGAGCCCTCCGCCGCGCCCGTCGTCGACAACGTTGCGGGAGATGACCAGGGACTGCAGCGCCAACTCGCCCTGGTTGTAGATGCCGGCACCATCCGCGGCTCCGCCGCCGCGCAGGGTCAGGTTGGAGAGCGACGCACTCACGCCGGGCGCGACGGCGATGAGACGATGGCGGCGGCGTCCCTGAATCGCCGTTCGGCGTGGGCTCACCCCGTTCACCTCGAGATCTTCGCTGATCGCCAACTCGCCTTCGGTCAAACGATAGCGCCCGCGGGGAAGATCGATGACGTCGGCGCCGGCGAGCGCATTGGCTTCCTGGAAGGCGGCGCGCAGAGAGCATGCGCCACTCTCGGAAGCACAGAGCCCGTCGCCCGGAACGGCGTCGGGCAGGTCTTTGGCGGTATCGACCGTGAAGGTCGCAGCGGTGGCGGCGGACGGCGCCACCAGCGGCACCAGGAGGACGAGCCAACCGAGACAGGCGGGAGCGAGGCAGCGACCCAGCCGACGAATAGAGCCCGGAAACATCTGCATGACCCGTAGCCTAGGAGATGCTGGGGGGGTTGTTAAGGCGATTTCTCGGGAGCGCGAAGAATCCTTGCGCAGCCGGCTTGCGTGCGCGCCACCCACCTTGACCGGCGGGCGAGCACTCTGCTACCCGTAGGTGAACAAATGTTCATTCACCTCGAGGAGTAGCACCGGCATGCACTACGAAATCGTTTCCGCGGACTCGCACATCATCGAGCCGCCCGACCTTTGGGAAAAGTGGCTCGACGCCGAGTTCAAGAAGCGCGCGCCCGTCGTCGTCGAAGACGGCGAGGGCGGCCAGGGCTGGGACTTCCACGACGGCGGCAAGCCGATGACGATCGGCTTGGTCACCAAGACGCGCGGCAAGAGCTACGACGAACTCCGCTGGGGGGGGTCCCGCTACGACACGATCAACCAGGGGTGCTTCGAGCCGAAGGCCCGCGTCGCCGAGATGCTCGAGGACGGGTTGCAGGCGGAAGTCATCTACCCTCCGCAACGCACCATGCGCCACTTCATGCTCAGCGACGACGACGAGTTCCACCGCGCCGGCGTCGAAGCCTACAACAATTGGCTGGCGAAGGACTTCGTCGGCCATGCGCCCCGCCACTTCGTCGGCCAGGGGCAGATCCCCAACCTCGGCATCGAGCGTGCCGTGGCCGAAATGCATCGCTGTCGCGAGATGGGCTTGCGCGGCGTGGTGATCTCGAGCTGGCCCTCCGGGAAGCCGTTTCTGGACGACGATTGCGATCCCTTCTGGGCGGCCGCCGAGAAGTCCAACACCCCCGTCAGCGTGCACATCAGCCTGGTGCACCGGGGCCAGCAAAAACAACAGATCGGCAGCATCGCGCGCAAAGGGAACGCGGCACTGACCGGGTTCAGCGCCGCCGGGTTGACGACCATGCCGACGATCATCGGCGAGACGATCTTCTGGGGAATCTTCGACAAGTACCCAGACCTACAGATGGTCGGGGTCGAGTGCGGCGCCGGCTGGATCCCCTACTTCCTCGAGCAGATGGACGACCGCTACTGGCGCAACCGGAGCTGGGCGAAGAGCACGCTGCAACGCGTGCCGAGCGAGTACTTCCGCCGCAACTGGAACGCGACGTTCATCATCGACCGGTACGGCGTAGCCAACCGCCACTCGATCGGAGTGGACAACATGATGTGGTCGACCGACTATCCGCACCACGGAGCCGACTGGCCGTACTCGCGCAAGGTCATCGACGAAATGTTCCAGGGCGTCGCCGCCGACGAGCGTCAGAAGATGCTCGCCGCCAACTGCGTGCGCCTCTACGGGCTCGACCAGGCGTGAGCGGACGGGCGGGGGGCCATCCGTCCCCCGCCCGCGCACCCTACGAACGCAGGCGCGGCAAGACTTCACGCTCGAATCGCCGCAAGCCCTCCCAACCGAATTCGACCGGCAACCCACCCATCAGCGGGTGGAAGATCAAACGGCCGTGGCGTTGCGCCAGCTCGACGCACCCGTCAGGGGTCACCACCGAATACACCCCGCTCGCGCGGACGTCGGCAACCGTCTTCGCCGCAACGTGGACCTCGGAGCCGCCCTGGTCCGAGGTCTGCCATGAATCGTACGTCTGCGCGTCCCACAACGCGTGGGGTCCGACGCGCTGCCAATCACGGTCCGGGTCGTCGCTCACGTGGATGTAGCCGGGACCGCCGGGCAGCATGACGAACCCACCGTCGAACCCGACCTCGGCACACGCATCTTCGTATTGCTTCGCCAGCTCCGGGTCGCCGACCGCGGGAAAGAAACCAGCCCTCAGGCGAGCTGCCCGGCGCGCGGCCTTCTCGGTGGAGCCGCCGACGAGAATGGTGGGCGGTACGGCGGGCTTGGGCGTGACCCGAATGTTGCGCCCATTCCACGCGAACACCTCGCCCGACCATGCCTTCTGCATCACCCCCACGTATTCCTCCAGCAAGCGGCCGCGTCGCCGACGCTCGACCCCCGCCATGTCGAATTCCTCCTGACGGTAGCCGAGTCCCGCGACCAGGCTCAGGCGACCGCCGCTCGCCAGCGATACGGTTGCGAGCTGTTCGGCGAGGCGCACGGGGTCGTGCAACGGAATCAGCGCCGCCGCGATGTTCACGGCGACACGTTTGGTGCGACCGAGGATGGCCGCAGCCAGCGTCACCGGAGACGACATGTACCCGTCGTCGACGCCGTGATGCTCCGAGAGCACGACGATGTCGAAACCGAGCTCGTCCGCCCACGCGCACATGTCGAGGCAGGCGGCATACTGTTCTGCGTGGGTGACCTCAGCGAACGGTGGCACGCGGAGGTCGAAGCGAATCCCGATCATCGTCATGACCGCAGTCCCATCGATGGCATGGGGCTGGTCTACGCGTGCCCCGCGTCCGCCGTCAAACCGGAGTGCTTCCGATGGACCATGGCGCGCGCGACGAGACTACGATCTCAACGATCCGCTACATCGAGCTGGACCAGCGATCCGGGGAGAAGGCGCCACCGTTCGCCGGAGCGGCGGTAGACGTTGGCGAACTTGTCGATGCCCCAAACTTCGTCGCCGTC
>CALJUJ010000721.1 GCA_937975525.1 uncultured bacterium | reverse complement strand
GCGTCGACGTCGGGGGCAGGGTGGCCGTCGGCGCCGACGTCGGGGTCGACGACGGTGTCGACGTCGGCGTGATGGTCGGCGTCAGCGACGGGGTGAACGTCTGCGTCGGCGTCCCGGTCAACGTCGGCGTCGCCGTGATCGTCGGCGTATTCGTCACCGTCGGCGTATTGGTGATCGTCGGCGTATTCGTGACCGTCGGCGTCGCCGTGATGGTCGGCGTCTGCGTCGGCGTATCCGTCGGCCGCGGCGTATCGGTTGGCCGCGGCGCGTGCGTGTTCGTCGGCGAGCTGGTCGCCGTCGGCGTCCCGGTCTTGGTCGCGGTCGGCGTGAACGTCGGCGTCGGCGTCGGCGTCACGGTCGGCGTCACCGACGGTGTGAACGTCTGCGTCGGAGTCGACGTCGGCGGCGCGACGTAGACCTGGTTGCTCAGCGATGCGGCGTTGTCGGCAGGCTCCCACTCTTCGAGGCTACCGGCGACCGAGACCTCGCTGTCGACGGTGCCCTCGGCGTCGGAATCGACGAGCGCGACGAGCTCGATCGACGCCGAGGCGTCGCGAGCGAGCGTACCGAGGTGACAGCTCACGACGCCCGCGGGCGCCTCGATACAGCTGCCCTGGCTGGCGGTGGCGTTGACGAACGCGGATTGCGGCGAAAGATCGAAGCGGGCGACCACGCCGGGAGCCCACGACGGCCCGTTGTTGTGCACCGAGGCCTGGTAGGTCAGCTCCAGCCCCTTGCCGACGGGGTCGGGCCCCGCGGTGACGTCGAGCTCGAGGTCGGTGGGCAGCAGGGCGGTGAACGGCACGTGGCGGACATCGGCGCTGCCGCGCACCTTGACCCGCTCGCCCATGATGGCGCCGTCGAGCTGGAATTCGGTGCCGGTGCGGAACATGCGTCGCTCGCGGTAGAGGAACGTCCCGGCGAACTGCGCGCCGCGATTGATGGACATGTTGCCCTTGCGGCCCTTCATGATCCACAGGACGTTCCAGGGGCGGAGACGCCCGTTGCCGGTGCCGTTGTCGGTCAAGACGATCTTGCTGCCGACGCCACCGACGATCTTGCCGAGGACGTGGATCAGGAGGACCGTATCGTCCTGCCCCTCCAGGATGAGCTCGGCGTCGCGCCCGAGGGCGACGGACTCGAAGCTGCGCACGTGGGTGCCGCCGGAGAACGACAGGCGCACGGGGTCCCTGCGGGCGCGGATGAGGATGCGGTTCTCGTCGTGCTGCCGGCTCTCGATCAGCGTGTCGCCGGGAATCCGTTCGACCGCAGCGATCTCTTCGAAAAGCGCTCCTTCGACGAGCTCGGTGCAGCTCTGGTAGAGACCTGCCTCATCGTCGCCGGTGCGGTCGACGTAGGGGTTGTTCGGGTCGTCGGCCTGCAGCCGCTCGCTGCAGAGCTCGCCCTCGGGGCATTGGCTGTCGCGATAGCACGACTGGGACAGGCTCGGGCTGCAGAGCCCGGGACCGACCCAGGGCTGCTCGCCTTGGATCTTCTCGGTGACGTCGGCGCTGGTGATCAGCTCGGAGAGGTTTTCCAGGGTGCGGTTGTTGGAGAGGCCGCGCCCGAGTTGGAGAAGGTTCAGGACCACCATGGGTCCCTGGGCCAGGTTCTCCTTGCGCAGCCAGATGTGCGGGCCGCACATGGCGGCGCCGTCGAGGCCGCGCGGCCACGGCGGAACGCCGCAGTCCGCATCGGATTCGCAGCTGCGCCCCAGCGCCTGGCAGTCGAAGCGCGGCTGCGGCGGGAAAGCGACGGTCGAGGGGCACTCGCAGACGCCGGCGAGGTTGCAGACACCCGCGATGGGGAAGCCGGCGA
Source organism: uncultured bacterium (assembly GCA_937975525.1). GTDB lineage: Bacteria > Desulfobacterota > Binatia > HRBIN30 > HRBIN30 > CALJUJ01. The sequence continues at coordinate 1,217 of CALJUJ010000721.1, read as the reverse complement.
TGGTCTTCCCGGCGACCGGCTCCTGGGAGATGTCCGATGTGCTCCCGAGGCGAACGCTGAGCTTGTCGTCGGTGCCGACGAAGATGAAGCGTTGCAGCCGGTGCAGGGTCGAGCACTCGGGGTCGTGCGCATCGGTGAGCCCGTCGCCGTCGTTGTCGACGCCGTCCTCGCAGCGGCTGACGCCTTCGGCGTCGACGCAAGCGGTCTCGCCCAGGTCGCCGAAGCGCGCTTCCTCGGCGCTACAGGTCGCCGAGCAGCAATCGCCGTCGAGCGTATTGCCGTCGTCACAGGTCTCGCCGGGCTCGACGATCCCGTTGCCACAGGCCACCACCACACCAGCATCGCTGCGCCCAGCCGACATCCAGCTGGCGAGGACCATCACGACCGCCGCCAACAAGGCGGCAGCCGAGGTTTTCCCCCGCAACGACGCATTCCCCTTCGAGCGTACAAACATACACAGATCTCCAAGTTACCCTGCCCTTGTGGCGCATCCACGCCACGTTTGTCCAATGGTTTCCGGCCATTTCGCGAATTCGGTGCCCGGCCGAGTTCGCGCGCGAGCCTGAGATGGCCCTCCGGTCGCCTACGGCTCCCGGCGGCCCATCTCGAACTCCGAGAACGGAAGTCTGACTTTCGTAGAGGCTGGATCGACTTCAGGGGGGGGGCAGGTCAGTCGGCGACTGCGTAGCGGAGGACTTGCCCCCGCGTTCGGCGAAGATCGGAGTTCCGCGCTCCTGCTCGGCAAGCGGCCCATCGTCACACGTCGAAAACGAGTCGCACCCCGTTCTCGACGAGCGCGAGCTTCGCCGCCGGGAGCACGCCGATTCGCTCGAGAAGAGCCCGCTTGTCGATCGTCGCCACCTGCGAGACGTTGACCACGGAAACCTTCGCCAATCCGGTATCGCGCCGGCTGCAGCGAACATTCCCCGGCGCGGCCGCCAATGCCATGTTCGAGGTGACCGCAGCGACGATGACGGTTCGGAGCGCACTCGCATTGAACTCGTTGCTCTGCAGCACCACGACCGGACGTCGATAGCCCGGCGCGGAACCGAATGGCTCACCGAGGCCGGCCCACCAAATCTCGCCGCGTCGTACTACCATTCCTCGCGAAGCGCTTCCGCCTGCAGGTCGGTCAGTACCGGATCCGCTGCGGAAGGCTCGGCACCGCAAACGGCATCGAGGGCCTCGCGAACGATCTTGCCCCTATGCTTTCGGAC
>CALJUJ010000720.1 GCA_937975525.1 uncultured bacterium | reverse complement strand
GATCCACCAGCGTTGGAGAACGATCCGCCAACGTAGAGATCGGAGCCGATCTTGGCGAACGCAACCGGCTCGCCGTCCACGCCGGCACCGAGTCCGATCCAGTTGTTTCCGTTCCATCGGGCGATGTTGTTGACGGAAACGCCGCCGGCCGAAGAGAACCCGCCGCCGACGACGACGTCCGATCCATACGACGCGATCGCCCAGACGTCACCGTTGGAAATACCACCGCCCAGCGGGGCCCAGGCGAGTCCGTTCCATCGCGCGATCTGGCTCGTGGGTGTTCCGTCGACGGACGTGAGGTAGCCGCCTAGATAGAAGTCGAACCCTACGCGAACCCCGGCGAAGGCGTGGTCGTTGGCACCGCGCCCGAAGAGTCCGTTGCTCCAGCTCAGGTCGGGGTCGGTTGTATCGACGCAGGTCTCGCCAGCAGTGTAGATGCCGTTGCCGCAGCCGGTCTCCGTACAGTTGTTGTCGCAGCCATCGCCGTTGACTTCGTTCCCGTCATCGCAGGCTTCGTTGCCGGAGGCGATCCCGTTGCCGCAGCCGGATAGGCTACAATCGGCATCGCAGCCGTCACCACTCGACAGGTTACCGTCGTCGCAGTACTCGTCGCTGTCGAACACACCGTTTCCACATGCACAGGTGGTGCAGCTGTCGTCGGAATAGCGGGCGAGGGTGATGCCCGTCGCCGATCCACCGGCGACTACGATGCGGCCGTTCGACTGGATGGCCACCGCGTACGCGCCGTCTTGGGCGGAGCCGAAGTCGGTCGTGACCGCGCCGCCACGCTCGAACGAAGGGTCCAACCCGCCGACCGAAAGGAAGCGGGCGACGACGAAGTTGCCGTTGTGGTGCCCGGCAGCCACGAGCTTGCCGTCTGCCTGACGCGCGATCCCTTCGGCGGCGCCGCTAACCGAGAGATCGGTCGCGAACGTCCCGTCGATCGCGCCGGTCGCCTCGTAGCGCACCAATGCGAAAGCGCCCTGGGAGCTACCAGCAACGACGATCTTACCGTCGGGCTGCACGAGCACCGCGTTCGCAACGCTGGGGCCCGGGCCGAGATCGGTAAGAACGACGCCATCGCCGTCGAAGCTGGTGTCGAGGCTGCCATTCGGATTGTAGCGGACGACGGCGATGCGGTCGTCCGTGCCGTCGGAGCTGGTTCCGGCGACGACGATCTTACCGTCGCCCTGGATCGCGACCGACCGCGCTCCATCGGGGTGCGCGCCGAGGGAGGTGATCACGGTGCCCGTGCCGCCGAAGGTCGTATCGTAGGCCAGGTTCGCGGGCGTCAGACGCAACACGAGGAAGTCGCCGCCGGCGCTGTGCCCAGCAACGACGACCTTGCCATCGCTTTGCAGGGCAACGGCCTCGCCGGATCCATCGGGCCCGAAAAGGTAGCCGAGGCCTCCGCCGACGGTGGCATCGACGGTTCCGTTGGGGTTGCCTCGCGCGATGAAGACCTTGGTGGGGTTGAAGGCGGCGACGTGCCCGGTGCCTACGTACTTGCCGTCGGCCTGAATCAGACCGGCCTTGCCGCGCACATAGTCGGCACGGACGACGCCGCCGGCGCCCATCGAAACGTCGGCTGCCCCGTTGGCGAGGAAGCGCGCACCGAGGTACGTCGGGAAGCCGCTGGTCTCGTTGGCGTAGCCGACGATCGTGATCTTGCCGTCGCTTTGCACGGCGACCGCCTCGGCCTGCTGCGGCACGGAGCCGGAAATCGAAAGGTCTACGTGCACCTTGCCGCCGCTGCCGAATCCGGCGTCCAGTTGACCGGCGGCCGCGAGCGCATCTCCCGGCGCACCGAAGAACGCGACGAAGCTCGCCGTCGCAACGACCGCCCGCACCAGAACACGAACCGATACACCCGTCATCGACTTGCTCCCACCCCGAACAGGGGCCTTTGAAGTTGCACCGACCTCTCGCGACCATGTCCGCTTTGTTCTCATCAGCAGTTTGCCTTTCCCCAAGACTCACTCGCAGCTATCGTTGAGCGCTCCATCATCGAGCGCGTCGCAGTCTTCGTTCAGCCCGTCCATGGCGTTGAACAGCCTGCAAAGCCGGCAATCGACGCGGTCGTCGAGGCAGGCCGACAAGGACGGCGCCGTGGCGCAGTCGCCGGGGAACGCATCGCCGAGAGTGACTGCGGGGCATTTCTTGACGATCGTCGACGCCAGCTTGGCGCTCGCCTTGGCCGCCTTCTCGGCCGAGCTGGAGTCGATGGCGTCGAAGCAGGCCTCCATGTCGCTTCCCGACGTCATCAACGGTGTCTTCCCTGCAAGTCCGTCCTTCTTGCACTTGGCAAACAGCTTGCCCTTGGCTTCGAACAGCTTTGCGACGCCCTTGGCCACGGCGGCCTGACATCTCGCCTGCGCCGCGAACTCGTCCGCCAGATACACAGCCGCGCCGAGGTCCGCGCCGAACACGTCGGCCACGAGGTCGAGCTGCGACTGCCGCGCCGCCGCGTTGATGCCGGCGGCGGTGCTGGATCCGAACACCGGTACCGATAGGCACTTGGCCTCCGCCGTATCGATCGTCTTCTGGAGTGCCTTGGCGATCTTGAGCTTCAGGTCGGCCGTCAAGCAGACCTGCGCATTCGGCTCGTCGGCCTTCGACGCGGTCTTCAGGCAGCGCAGCGCTTCACTCGCCTGCACCTTGGCGACCTTGAGGCCGACACTGTTCATCGCATTGACGCACTTTTGCTCCACCGCGAACAGACCGCGCAGCACGATGCTCCACACGCTGGCGTTCGACGTGAGGACCGTGATCTCGACATCGCCGCCGCCGATCACATGCCGGTCGGCGAGGCACGGATCGGGCGACGCCACACCGGGCGCCCCGCTGCAACTGGGGACGAGCACCGCGTTGCGCATGACGTCGAGCCGGCTTGGATCGACACCGGCGGGGATGAGAGAGGCGTCGACCGAAAAAACCAGTACGAGCGGATCGGCCGGCGTTGCCGGGGGCGCGGTGAGCTGCATCTCGAAGCCGACGGCCGCGAACCCCTGAAGCTCGCTCGCCGCTACGGGCGCAATCGAAACGAGCCCGGGGTTCGGCGTCGTCAACGACACCTGCAGCGGCGCCTGCGTCGTCGACCCCGTCACGCCGACATCGGTCGTCACCGTGCCACCCGCCGCCGCGTTGGCGGTGACCGGCGTGTAGGTACAATTGGATTGGCAACCGTCACCATTGGTCAGATTGCCGTCGTCGCAAGATTCGCTACCGAAGCGTACACCGTTGCCGCAGGCCGTCAGCGTGCAGTTGCTGTCACAACCATCGCCATTGACAGCATTGCCGTCGTCGCACGCCTCGGGACTGCTGGTGATGCCGTTGCCGCAGGCGCTAACGGTGCAGTTGTTGTGGCAGCCGTCGCCGTTCGTCAGATTGCCGTCGTCGCACTGCTCGCCGGCGGTGGCGACGCCGTTGCCGCAACCGGTCGGCCTGCAGTTGCTGTCACAGCCGTCGCCGCTGACCGAGTTGCCGTCGTCACAGACCTCGGCCCCGGCTGCGACTCCGTTGCCGCACGCACTGGAGGTGCAGTTGTTGTCGCAACCGTCGCCGTTGACGGCGTTGCCGTCGTCGCACTGCTCGGCGCCGCAAACGTTGGCGTCGCCGCAGGCGACGATCGGACCGCCGGGCTGGCAGGCGCCTGCCGAGCACGCGTCCGGACCCGTACAGCTGT
>CALJUJ010000719.1 GCA_937975525.1 uncultured bacterium | reverse complement strand
CCTCCCCCCGTCGCGGACATCGGGCACCGTGCGAGGTGAACATGGCTTCGTATCGATCTCTCCCGCCCTCTCGGCCGGCCGTGCGTCGCGGTCCGACGCTCGACATCTCCGCAACGCTCGATCGGCTCGAGGACGAACTGCGGACCGGAGCGCCGCTCGTGCGCCGCAAGCAGATCCTCGCGATCGTCGGGCGGTGGCGTTGGGACCCGATGGTTCGCGATGCCTGTCAACGGCGCTCGCGGGCGCTGTTCGACAGCTACCGCGCGGACCACTGACGACCGGGATGCCGTACGACGCGAGGCTCGCGCCGCTGGTGTTGCGGCGCACATGAGCGCTGCGCTGTCGGTTGTCGGCTTCCACGAGTGTGGTATCGTCCGCCGCTCGAATTCGTAGGAGGGGGGGCGGAACATGCCCAAGGTGCTGCAGCGCGAGAGCTGGGCCACGAAAATCGGAGTCATCCTCGCGGTCGCCGGCTCGGCCGTCGGGTTGGGCAATTTTCTTCGCTTTCCCGGGCGCGCCGCTCTGTACGGCGGCGGCGCGTTCATGATTCCCTACTTCATCTCGCTCCTCCTGATCGGCATCCCGATCTGTTGGATCGAATGGACTTTGGGTCGTCAAGGCGGCCGGTACGGATTCAACTCTGCGCCCGGATTGTTCAGCGTCGTGTGGCGCTCCGGCGTATCGCGCGCCTTCGGCGCGCTCGCCGTCTTCATCCCCGTCGTCATCTACATGTACTACGTCTTCATCGAAGCGTGGTGCCTCGGCTACGCGATTTCGTATCTGACCGGATCGATCGCACCCGGCCCCGATCCCGCCGGCTACGCTTCGTACTTCTCCTCCCACTTCAACGAGTTCATCGGCGCCAGCGAGCACGGCGCCCTGTTTCGGTCCTTCTCCCCCGCGCTGCTCGCACTCGCCGGTTGCTTCGTTCTCAACTTCTTTCTGATCTACCGCGGGCTCACGCGCGGCATCGAGGCCTTCTGTCGCTGGGCCATGCCCGCGCTGGTGATCGCCGCCGTCATCGTACTCGTGCGCGTGTTGACGCTCGGCACGCCGGACCCTGGCCGCCCCGAACAGAACGTCATCAACGGCCTCGGGTTCATGTGGAATCCGAAACCCGTTGGCGACGGCGGCACCTTCTCCGCGCTCTGGGACCCTCAGGTATGGCTCGAGGCTGCGGGGCAGATCTTCTTTTCGCTGTCCGTCGGCTTCGGCATCATCCTCACCTACGCCAGCTACGTACGGCCGAAGGACGACATTGCGCTGTCTGGGCTGACGGCTTCGGCCACCAACGAGTTCTGCGAAGTCTGTCTCGGCGGCCTCATCACGATACCCGCGGCCTTCATCTTTCTCGGCGCCGCACCGCTCGCCGAAGTGGCCGGGTCGAGCATCGGTCTCGGTTTCCATGCCGTCCCCGCCGTGTTCGAGTTCCTGCCGCTCGGGCATTTCTTCGGCTTCTTGTGGTTCGGTTTGCTGTTTCTCGCCGCGGTCACCAGCTCGCTCTCCATGCTCCAACCGGCGATCGCCTTCTTCGAGGAAGGCTTCTCGCTCGGCAGGCGGGCTTCGATGGCCATCCTCGGCATCGTCACCGGCGCCGGCACGTTGCTCGTGGTCTACTTCACCCAGAACACCGTGGCGCTCGACGTCATGGATTTCTGGGTCGGCAGTGCATTGCTCATCGTCCTGGCGTTGTTCGAAGTCGTCCTCTTCGGTTGGGTCCTCGGCGCGGAGAAGGGGTTGGTCGAAACCAATCGCGGCAGCGACATCCAGGTGCCGAGCATTTTCGCCTTCATCATTCGCTGGGTTTGCCCAGCCTACCTCATCATCATCCTGGGGGCGTTCGCCTACCAGAATTTCCCCGACAAGGTGCGAGCGATCGCCGGAGATCCGGCAGCGATCGTCACCGTGGCATTCATGGCGCTCCTCTTCTCCCTCCTGCTGTTGAGCGTCCACATCGCCGGCAATCGCTGGGAGCAAGAGCGCCGCTTCGATGCCGTCGCGAAGCCACGCCCGCGTCGCAAGAGGAGCCGATGACCACCGCCGGCTGGATTCTCATGATCGTCTCCGTCGGGTCGATCCTGACCTTGGTTTCGTACTGCTTCTATCGGGTCTTGCGCATCCCGGTGACCAAGGACCATCTCCACGGTCCGCTCGACATCGACACCCACGAAGAGATGTAGGGCGCCGTCCCCATCGCGCACCGATGCCAAGCACCCTCGCCCGCCAGCCCATCGTCCATTTTCTCGTTCTCGGCGCCGCACTGTTCTTCGTTCGGTCACCGACGGCGGCCGTCCGCGAGCCAATCGATCGGACGATCGTGGTCGGCGAAATGCGGGCCGGCAATCGCGACGTTTCGGCATGGATCGAAGAAGAGGTACTCGTTCGCGAAGCGCTCGCACGCGGGCTCGAGAAGGATCCCGTCGTCGATCGCCGCATCGCCATCGCGCTGAAGTTCAGCGGTGGTGATGGCGACGAGTTGCGTGCTTCACTTCTACGCACCGACCCGGTCGTACGCCGCCGCCTCGCGCAGTCGATGCGCTTCGCCCTCGAGAACTCCACCGAAGTAGCCGAGCCCGACGCCGCAGCCATCGATCTCCACCTCGCCGAACGAGCGCGGCAGCGATCGCATCTCGAGCTCTACTCTTTCGAGATCCTGACGTTCGCGAAGGATGCCGCGACGGGGCGAGAAGCGTCGTCCCGACGGATCCAGGACGCGCTCCGCCGCCTACGCTCGGGGAAACCGCCTGCCGCCGTCGACAGCGATTCGCTCGCCCTGCCGCCCACGGTGGCCATGACGCGCGACCGCATCGCTGCCTACTATGGCCCTTCCTTCGCCGAAGCGCTCGGCGGGTTGACCGAAGGATCGTGGAGTGGCCCGCTGGCGTCCGTGCACGGCCTTCATGTCGTGCGCGTTCGGGAGCGCCAGCGCGCCCCCACACTCCCTGCTCCGATGGCACGCGAACAGGCCATCGTGGATCTGATCGCCGCGCGTCGCGCCGAAGCCCTCGACGAAGCCATGCGCAACCTGGTCGCACGCTACGACGTGCGGCGCACCCAAGACTCGCACTGAGGCCGGCCGGATCCGCCGGAAGACGAGGACGGCTACATGCCATCGATCGAACCAAACGAAGCACAGATCACCGAGTTGCTCGCCGCGGCAGACGATCCGCAGGCGATCGTCATGATCAATCTCCTACGTTACCGCGAGCGCGCCGCGTATCCGCCGTCGTCCGCGTTCAAGGAATGCACCGGCCGCGAGGCCTACGGGCGCTATTCCGAAGTCGCGCTGAACGAAGTCGCCGCCGTCGGTGGCCGCATTCTCTGGATGGGAACGGTCGCGGGCACCGTGATCGGCCCCGACGGCGAGGCCTGGGACGACGCCGTGCTGGTCGAGTACCCGAACGTGGCAGCCTTCCTGGGGATGACGAGTCGGCCGAGCTACCAGGCGGCGGTCGTGCACCGCACGGCGGCCCTCGCCGACTCCCGCCTGTTGCGCACCGTGCCGGTGATGAGCTCGACCGCACCCGAGACCTCACGATGAAGTCACGCCGCACGCCTTGATCGCCAACGTCACGGCGTCTATGCCGGGGCGATCAATCGCAGGACCCTTCGGCGGCGCCGGAGCGAGAGGAGACGACGATGGTCGAACCAGCGTCCATGGAGACGCAAGCGCCCTCCTTCGAGATCATGGGGCGGCAAGTCTCGATGCCCGCCGTCGTCCGCGACGCGAGCTCGGCAACCGCCGTCTTTCTCGTGCCACGCGAAGGCGTCGCTGCCCTCTTGCCCGGCGATGCCTTCACACCCACCGAAGCTGCGCCGGGAATGACCCAGCTCGTGCTCGGTTTCGTCGACTACCGAGACAACGACCTGGGCGACTATCACGAAGCCATGATCGTGTTCTTCGTCCGCCCCCGCGGACGCGACGACGCCGAGGAGGGCACGTTCATCTACAAGCTCCCCGTCGATCAGGCCTTCACCTGCGAAGCGGGTACGCGCATTTGGGGCTTCCCGAAAACCGTCGAAGGCATCGACATCGAATACGGCGACACCCGCGTTCGTGGCACGCTCAGCGTCGACGGTGAGCGCGTGTTCTCGCTCGCGCTCCCTCGCGTGCGCGTCGAAGGAAGCGGCGACGAGATCGAAATGTCGACTTACTCCTACACCGATCGTCCCGTGCACACGCGGTTCCGCCAGTCGGGCGCCGTCGGCTTCGCCGACGTGCAGGCCGTCACCCTAGAGCTGGGCGAGCACGCCTGGGCCGATACGTTGCGCAGCCTCGGCCTCCCCAGTGCCCCCTTGGTCGCCACGTGGACCGAGCACATGCGTGGGTCCTTCGCGGCGCCACAACCGCTCGCCTGAACCGTCGGCACCTTCCATGTCCGAGTTACCCAAGATTCTCCGCGACGCCAAGTTCCGCATCGGCCAGGTCGTCCGCCACCGGATGTACCCGTTTCGCGGTGTGATCTTCGACGTCGATCCGACGTTCAGCAACACCGAGGAATGGTGGCTGTCGATCCCCGAGGACCGGCGCCCGCGCAAGGATCAGCCCTACTATCACCTCTACGCCGAAAACGAGTCGAGCACGTACGTCGCGTACGTCTCGGAGCAGAACCTGGTGGCCGACGAGAGCGGCGAGCCCGTACGTCATCCGCAAGTACAAGAGGCTTTCGGACCGCTCCGCGAGGGCCAGTACGAGGTCAAGCCCCGGCCCCTGCACTGAGCCGAGCGCCGCTGCGCTCAGCTCGGATCGACGTCGTCCGCCAGCTCGTCGCGCGCATCCGGATTGCGCCCGCGTTCGGCGCGCGAGTCTCCGGGATCCCGCCCGGTGGGTCGAATCGATCGCAAGTCGGACATCGGGGTCGCGTTGACCGCGTCGATCAGCCGCCTCAGGCCGGCTGCGTGCGAGCGGTCGAAGTCGAGGACGAGGCGGGGAAGATCGGGAAGATGCCCCCCCTCCCCGTCGAGCATCGGCCGTTGCCGGATCCGACCGCTCCTGAGGATGGAAGCGAAGCGAATGTTCAGATCTTCGACGCGGCGCGGAGACAACTCGCTCTGCAGGCGCAAGACCAGGTCGTCACCGACGTAGCGCTGCGAGTGATAGACGGAGTAGAAGCGCTCGATTTCCTCGACCGCGTCGTCGACCGAGTCGGTGACGCGATATAGTGCGGTATCGTCGACCGAGATCAGCCCCGGATCCTTCAAGTGTCGCTCGACGTATTCGTGCCACTCCTGCCAGTAGCGCGAGCCCGGCTGTTCGACGAAGACGACGGGGATCGGATCGGTCTTGCCCGTTTGGATCAATGTGAGAGTCTCGAAACCTTCGTCGTGCGTCCCGAAGCCGCCGGGAAACAGCACCACCGCATCGGTTTCCTTCACGAACACCAGCTTGCGCGTGAAGAAGTACTTGAAGTTGACGAGCTGCGAGCCGCCGCGCACGACCTCGTTGGCTTCTTGCTCGAAGGGGAGCTGGATGTTCACGCCCCACGACTTCTCCGGACCCGCGCCGCCGTGCGCGGCCCCCATGATTCCGTCGCCAGCGCCGGTGACGACCCCCCAGCCTCGCGCGGCCATGAGCGCACCGAACGTCCGCGCTTGCTCGTAGGCAGCCTCACCGGGTTGCGTGCGGGCGCTGCCGAACACGCTGACCTTGCGCGCCTCGCGCGTCGGGCCGAACACCCTGAAAGCCCAGCGCAGCTCCTTGAGCGCCGAGTTGACGAGCTTGAGGTCACCGACGCTGGCGCGCTCCAGCATCAT
>CALJUJ010000718.1 GCA_937975525.1 uncultured bacterium | reverse complement strand
AGCGGTCGATCATCTCCTGGCTCACCTCGAGGGGCTCGCCCCAGTCGCCGAACTGGAAGAGCCCGGTGACGTTCTTGAACCACAGCGGCGGGTACCAGGTGGCGTAGAAGCCGAGGATCTTCGGCATCGCCGCGAGCTTGCCGCTGAAGCCCGACTTGGGGTCGATCATCGCGCCGGCGACCTGCAGGTGCTTGTCGACGGCCTCGCGCGCCATGAACAGGTGCATGACCTCGCTCGAGCCCTCGAAGATCAGGTTGATCCGGCAGTCGCGCATGATGCGCTCGACGGGAACCGGGTTCTCGCCGCGGCCGGTGAGCGAAGCCTCGGTCTCGTAGCCGCGGCCGCCGCGGATCTGCAGCGTCTCGTCGGCGATGCGCCAGGCGTTGACGGTGTTCCACTCCTTGGCGCAGGCGGCCTCGAGGCGGATGTCGTAGCCCTCGCGATCGGCGAGCTGGCTCGACAGCTTGGAGACGGAGTCCATCGCGAAGGTGGTCGCCGCGATGTCGGCGATCTTGTGCGCCATCGCCTCGTGCTTGCCGATCGGCACGCCCCACTGGCTGCGATCGTTGCACCAGGTGCGGATGATCTCGAGCGACTGCTTGCCGATGCCGGCACATGCCGCGGGCAGCGTCAGGCGACCGGTGTTCAGCGTGATCAGCGCGATCTTCAGGCCCTGGCCCTCCTTGCCGATCAGGTTCTCGGCGGGGACCTTGACGTTGTTGAAGCTGATGACGCCGTTGCCGAGCGCCTTGAGGCCCATGAAGCGGCAGCGGTGCTCGACCTTGACGCCAGGCGAGTCGGTCTCGACGACGAAGGCGCTGATCTTCTTCGTCTCCGGATTGCGCGCCATCACCACCAGCAGCTCGGCGAGCGTGCCGTTCGTGCACCAGAGCTTTTCGCCGTTGAGGACGAAGTAGTCGCCGTCGCGGACCGCGGTGGTCGACAGGCTCGCGGGGTCGGAGCCGGCGTGCGGCTCGGTGAGCGCGAAGGCGGAAATCGCGCCCTTGGCGCAACGGGTCAGGTACTTCTGCTTTTGCTCCTCGGTGCCGAAGAGCTTGATCGGCTGCGGGATGCCGATCGATTGGTGGGCCGAGAGGAGGGCGGTGATGTTGCCGTCGGTGCAGCCGACCATCTCCATCACCTTGGTGTACTCGCGCACGGTGAAGCCGAGGCCGCCGTATTCCTTCGGGATCTTCATGCCGAAGGCGCCCATCTGGCGCAGCCCGTCGACCACGTGGTCGGGGTACTCGCCGGTCTGGTCGATGGCGATCGAGTCGACCTCGGTCTTCATGAAGTTCTTCAGCTTCTCGTAGAATTCCGTGAACTCGGGCCGATCCTTGTCGGCGTCGAGCGGGAACGGATGCATCAGCGGCAGCGGGAAGTTGCCGAGGAACATCTCGCGAATGATCGCGCGTCCCGCCCACTCGGTTTCGCGGGATTCCTCGGCTACCTGCCGAGACTCTTCTTCGGTCGTCGTGCGAATTTCGGAAGCGCTCATGGTTGTGCCTCTCCTAGCCCGTGGTTTTTTCCGGTGCAGAGGGGGACGGCGCGCGCCGCATCCCAATGACAGAACTGTCATCATGTACTCCCCAGGGGCGCTCGGTTCAAGCCGGGCGGGCGTGCGGGGCGTGTCTCACTTTGATTTCAATCGCGAGAAACGGGGACAGCCCCCATGGCCGCGTAGCGGCCCGAATGGGTGCTTTCGCACCATGGGGACCGTCCCCTTCGCAAGCTGAGACACGACCAACGTGCGCGTGGGGCTGCGCTCGCTCCCGAGCGCGGGCGAGCTTCGGCTTGCGTCGGGCGGCGATCTCACGTAGCCCCACCCGACACACCGGCTCGCGGCCTCGTCGCGGTCGGCCCTCGTCGTTTTTCCGGGAGCGTTTCGCGCACATGGCACTGAGCATCGGGATCGTCGGCCTTCCGAACGTCGGCAAGTCCACCATCTTCAACGCACTGATCGAGGGCGGCGCCGAGGCGGCGAACTACCCGTTCTGCACCATCGATCCCAACATCGGCCTGGTGGCGGTGCCCGACCCGCGCCTCGAGCGCATCCGCGCGCACATCCCGACCCAGAAGGTCGTGCCCGCCGCCCTCAACATCGTCGACATCGCCGGGCTCGTGCGCGGCGCCTCCAAGGGCGAGGGCCTCGGCAACAAGTTCCTCGCCAACATCCGCGAGACCGACGCCATCCTGATGGCCGTGCGCTGCTTCGCCGACGACAACGTCACCCACGTCGAGGGCAGCGTCGATCCGATCCGCGACATCGAGACGATCGAGGTCGAGCTCGCGATCGCCGATCTCGAGACGGTCGAGAAGCGCATCAAGCGTGCCGCCAACGTCGCCAAGAGCGGCAACAAGGAGGCGCGCGCCGAGGTGGCCGTCGCCGAGCGGTTGCAGGCGCACCTCGAGGCCGGACGCATGGCGCGTTCGCTGGATCTCTCGCCGGAGGAGCGCCGCATCGTGCGCGACTACTTCCTGCTGACGATCAAGCCGGTGCTCTACGCGTGCAACGTCGGCGAAGGCGATCTGCCCGACGGCAACGAGCTGTCGCAGAAGGTCGCCGAACGCGCCGACGCCGAGAACGCGCGCACCGTCATCGTCTGCGCCAAGATCGAAGAAGAGCTCGCGACGATGGCGCCCGCGGACCAGCGCGAGATCCTCGAGGCCTACGGCCTCGCGGAGCCGGCGCTCGATCGGCTCGTGCGCGAGAGCTACGCGCTGCTCGGGCTGCAGTCGTTCTTCACCGCCGGGGAGAAGGAAATCCGCGCCTGGACGATCCCCGTCGGCGCCACCGCGCCGCAGGCCGCCGGCGTGATCCACTCCGACTTCGAGCGCGGCTTCATCCGCGCCAACACCTACCGGCTCGCCGACCTCGAGGAGTACGGCAACGAGGCGGCGATTCGCGCCGCCGGCAAGCTGCGCGCCGAGGGCAAGGAATACGTCGTCGCCGACGGCGACATCCTGCACTTCCTGTTCAACGTCTGACGCGGCCGCGTTGCCCGCGCCGCCGCATCGGGGCACCGCCGCCGTCTCGTGAGCCGGCCGCCCGGCCACGGTTCCGCCCGTCCCACCGCCGGCCCGCTGCGGCACCCGGCACCTCGGCGCCCCCGGCGAACCAGCACGAAGCCCTACCCCGAGCACCAACTCCGAGGGTCAGGCCCGACGCTCCCGCAGCCCGCGCCGAGAGAATCGTGTGCGTCCGCATCCCGCACGCCCCACCTTCGACCCGCCGGCGCCAGCGCGCACTGTCGAACGACGTGGGCACCTCGCGCCGCGCTGTTCACCCCGGACGACACGTGCGACGCGATTCCGCCGCCCAGGCCGCCGCCCGGCGTCGTCGGTGAGGTGGTCCGTTGGTTGCATGGCATGCAGTCTGTGAATCCAAATCACTTGGGAAAACGCCGCATGCTGGGGAACTCACGGTGGCGACGTACGGCGGTGCCGCCGTCGCTCCTGCTGGCCGCATGGCTCGCTGCGGCCGCATGCTCGGTCGGACCAGCACTTGGCGAAGTTGGCCGTGGCGAGGAGATCGAGCACCTCCGAACGCGCTTCTCCAAGCACTTCTATATCCGAATCGGGTCGGCACATCGTCGAGATCTCGAGCGCACCGATCCACTACAGAGAGGGCGACCAGTGGAAGCGTATCCGTCTCGACTTCCTGCCGGAGCCGAACGGTGAGCGCAGCGCACTGCGGAACCGTCTGAAGGTACGCACGAAGGCGAACGGGGTCCAAGTCACGGATGCCCAGGGAAACGGGGTTCGCTGGATGCACGCCGGTCGACCGAATGCATACGGAGGTGAAGCCGAGGTCTGGCACCTTGGCCTCAACTGGCGCTACCGACTCACGCCTTTCGGGCTCAAGGCAGAGGCGACGGTCGTCCAGAGTCGCGGGCACGTCACCTACGCCTTTCCCTATGCGCTGGAAGGAGAGGCGGACGATTTCGAGACCGACGAGGCGGGCAACGCTCTGATTCCGGGCGTGCTCGTCGTACCGGCGGCTACCGTGTACGGGGCGGACGGGGAGTCGTACTTCCCAGGTGGTTGGCAACGCGGCGAGCTAGGCGGCCGTCCGGCCTTGCTGCTTTCGTTCGACGATCGAGTTCTACCCGATTCGGCCTACCCGTACGTCATCGATCCGTCCACGACGCTCGGAGAGGTCGAAGATGGTCAGATCAAGGGCCGCTCGAGCAACCATGCAATTGCGCGCGGCACGGCCCATCAGTCGCAGGCCGCATCGAACCGGATTCGCGTCGGCCAGGAGAAGGTCTCCTCCAACTACCACGTCTACCGAGGCTTCCTCTCGTTCGCTACGGACGTGCTCCCGGGCGACGCCGTCGTGAATGACGCTCGTCTCAAGCTCTGGTGGGCGGGCGAATCCATCGACAACGACTTCCTCATTCAGATCCGGCGTTTCGCGTGGGCCGAGCCGCTCGGTGGTGACGAAGAGGCGAACTACGACGGCTGCCTGGCAGCGCCCATCGACGCGACGTGGGATACGAGCCTTCCGCCCGATCCGAACCAACCCCCGAACCTGTTCGCGAGCGCATCGCTGTCGACCGGTTGGATTCGCAAAGGCGGATTCTCGCGAACACGCTATTGCCTGACGTCGAGCCGGGACGACGCAGCCGTCCCACCCGGCCCAAACGAAGACGAGTGGGTCGAATTTCACTCGGCCGACGCTTCGAACTCGGAACACTGGCCCGTTCTCGAGGTCGACATCACTCCTCCATCGAATCTGCGCTACTTCGACGGAGCCGAGATCGGCGAAGCCGGCAAAGGGATCGATGCCGACTATACCGACTGTCTGGGTTACGCCGAGACCAACTGCTGCTTCGATCCTTCGGGATGCTTGACCACGGACAACTACTTCTGCCGCTGGAGCGATCTCGAGACCCGTTCGGGCGACCTCTCGCTCGAGTTCGTCGGCACCGGAGGAAGCAACTACCCGACCCTCGTCGCCGACGTTGCAGATCAGGGGTGTACGAACAGTTCCGATCCATGCTGGCTGCAGACCTGTTTTCTCGTGCCGACCGGTACGACTCTGCCGTCGACGCCGATGTCAATCGCGACCTACGAGACGAGCGCGACGACGAAGCCAAGCCTGAAGCTCTCCGAGGGCAGTTCCGGGGGCGTGGTCGTTTCGGGAATCTGGGGAAGCTACCAGATCGTGAGTCCCGAAGTGACAAGGGGCGCTTGGCACTGTGGCGTGCTCGGATTCCGCCACGAAAGCAGCCTCGGCGCCGCCGACGGCTTCCTCGATCTCTGGGTCGATCGCCAACATGCGGGCACCGAGACCGCAGTCTCCGCCGCCTTCGGTGCCGGATCGACCATCCGCTACGGATTGCTCGAGACGACCGACCCGAACGCGGTTCTGTACCTCGACGACATCGGGTTCGTCGACGCGGAGCACGGCGTATCCGAGCGCCCAGGGGACTTTCAGTTCGAGATCGGCGGCAGCCAGCCGCCATTGCTCGCGGAACGCGGCACGGGTTGGCTCACCTACAGCTCCGAGTGCAGTAGTCGAATCGCATGCACGAACGACCGCCCGTTCTCCGATGGGAATACCACCCACACTCGTTCCAAGCCCGCTGGTGAATGGATGGGGTTGCACAGCACGGACTACGGCTTTCAGCTCCTCAACTCGGATGCCGTCTTCGGCGTGGCACAGGCCGCCTGCATGTCCGAGCAGCCAACGGCGCAGGACCCCGACTACGCGCTCATCTTCCGTGCCGACGACGGCGCCGGCGGCGACGACTTCTGCCGGGGGCCGCGGGAGATCGCCGACCATACCGACTACCGGCTGAAACGCTTCGTCTCCACCAAGGCACCGGGTAACAACTGTTCCGATCCCCTGACCGATAGCGCCGCCGGGGCGATCTGGTACGGCCTCGAACGAGGACGCCAGGCGAACTCCTACGCCCGAACGTCGACCCTCTGGTACTTCGGGGTTGCGGAACTGGCGGATCCGACGTCGACCCCGACGCCCACCGACACCCCGACTCCGACGAACACCCCGACGGCAACCGATACGCCGACGATCACACCGACGCCGATTCCGTGCGAAATCGACCGATCCGTTGGCTCGACGCTCTATGCGACCAGCAAGTTCCTGCTGGACGGGTGCGACGGTACACCGCCGCCGCAGACGATCACCCCGGGACTGCCGCCGATCACGCCGGAACGGGCAACTGTCATCAGCGGAAGGGTCGTGACTCGGGACCTGTTGCCGCTGGCCGGGGTGTCCGTCTCGATCATCGGCCATCCGGAATACGGGGGCGTGCAGACGCCGGCGGACGGAACCTTCAGCATCCTCGTCAACGGCGGTGGTCACCTCGCGGTCGGCGCGTCGAAGGCCGGGTACATTCCTGCCCAGAGGACGGCCGCAGTGAAATGGGGCGAGCACGCGAACGTCGGTGACATCGTTCTCGTTCCGTACGACAACGACCCGAACCAGCCACCGATCGACTGCACGGGAGACCCGAACGAACCCGCCATCCTGATCGGGACCGAGGTGGAGGACGAACAGTGCCGGCGGCGCATCACCTTCTACTTCCAGCGCAACACCGAGTGTCAGCTCGTGATGCCGGACGGCACGGTCACCGTTCCCGAGACGCTGACCTTCCGGGCGACCGAGTTCACGGTCGGGAGTACCGGCACGGACGCGATGCCGGCGGATCTGCCGCCGACGAGCGCCTACACCTTCGCGGCAGAGTTCAGTGCCGATGAGGCGGTCGCCGCCGGCGCCGAGAGCGTCGTCTTCTCGCGGACGGTGTACGTCTACCTCCCCAACTGCATCGACATCCCACCCGGCGATCCGGTTCCGTGCGGCGTTCTCGATCGCGACTCCGACGCCTGGGTGTGCTGCGACAACGGCATCGTGATCACCTTCCTCGGCGTCACCAACGGACTGGCCGACCTGGACATCGACGGTGACGGACTCGCCGACGATGCGGCGGCGCTGTCGACGATCGGGATCGACGACGACGAGCGCGAGCAACTCGCCACGGGCGACAACGGCAATCCGGTCTTTCAGCCCGGAGAGTCGTTCTGGCGCGTGCCTGCGGACCATTTCTCGGCCTACGACTACAACTGGGCCTACATGGTTCCATCCGGCGCCGAGGCGCCGATCGCAGAGATTCGCGACGACTCGCGCTCTCGGCACTGTACGGAGCCGCCCGGACGAATCGACCCGGTCCGCCAGGTTCTGCGCGAATCCGTGCCGATCGTCGGTACTCCGTTCGAGCTCGTCTACGACAGCGGCTGCGTCCCGGGCCGCTCCGCCGAAGCCCGTGTGCAGATGGAGATTCACGCAGTGGGGCCCATCCCGGATCAGATCGTGGTGGATGCCCTCGTCGGCGGACAGACGATCCAGGCCACCCTTCCAGGCGCAACGAGCCAGCTCTACGAGTTCGTGTGGGACGGCAAGGACATCTGGGGCAACGACCTCCAGGGCCCGCAGAACGCGCAGATCCAGCTCGGCAGCCTCTACCCCGTGGGCGACGTGGTCTACGGCGAGACGAGCATGTTCGGCGAATACGCAACCGAGCCGATCGTCGCCGGCACGACGCTCCGCACCCGCGAACACATCCTCGTCTGGCGCGAGATCCCGATGACCGAAGTCTCCTACTGCGACGCCCGGCCGCTGGGACTCGGGGGATGGGACCTCAACATCCGCAAAGAGAGCTCAGGCCGCCCGACCGACACGATCGACACCAGCTTCACCGATACGGCCTCGGGGATCGACATCGCTCCCGACGGAACCATCTTCTTGGCGACGGGGTCGACCAAACGCCAGGTGCTGAGGGTCGATCCCCACGGCGCCACCGCCATCGTCGTCAACGATACGGGTTCAGGCGGCCCACCCGGGACCTTCGGCCCCGGACAAGCCGGTGAACCGATCGACGGCCAAGACGCGCTCAATGCCAACCTGACCTCCGCCAACCACGTCGCGCTCGGCCCCGATGGCTCGCTGTTCATCTCCGACGCCAACCTGAACCGGGTCTACCGGGTATCGCCTCCCGATGCGGCAGGGGTGCGGCGGATTTACCGATTCGCCGGCGACGGCGTGAAGGAGTCGGATGGCGACGGCGGCCCGGCGTTGGATGCCTCGCTCGACCATCCGCAGGGACTGACCGTTGCGCCCGACGGCAGCGTCTACGTCGCCGAGGGCTCGCTCACGAACAGCCGCGTCCGCAAGATCAGCCCCTGCGGCATCATCACGACGGCCGCCGGAGGCGTCGATAGCCCGCACGATCCGTTGGACGGCAATCAGGCGACGGCTGCCAATCTCTTCTACATGGGAGATGTGGCCCTCGGTCCGGACGGAAGCCTCTACATCGCGGAGACCGGACGGAGCCGTGTCCGGGTCGTGAGCCCTGCCGGGACGATCTCGACCTTGGCGGGCGGCGCCGCCTGCCCGCTAGACGACGGCGACGGCGGGCCGGCTTTGCAGGCGTGCTTGAATCGCCCACATTCGGTCACCGTGAGCCACGATGGCCTCGTCTACATCGCCGACACCGATCACCGACGAGTGCGATTGGTCGACTCTGCCGGTACGATCTCGACCGTCGCCGGGTCTGGCGTTTGGGCCGTCTCCGGCGATCACGGCCCCGCGGTGCTGGCGACGTTTCGGACCCTGCACGACATCGAGGTGGCTCCGAACGGCGATGTTTTCGTCACGGACATCGGCACGAACCACGTCAGCGGCCACAACTTACGGAAGATTCTGCCGGCGAAGGCACGGATGCTCGACGGCGACTTCGCCGAGGCGCGGCTCGACGAAGGGGTCGTCGACGTCTTCGACGAGTACGGTCGCCACCTGCAAACGGTCGACGCGCTCACCGGTGCGGCGCTGTTCACCTTCGGCTACGACCACCTCGGCCGCCTCGAGACGGTGACCGATGGCGCCGGCAACGTCACCACAATCCATCGGCTGGCCAACGGCGATCCGGAGAAGATCGTCGGCCCGTTCGGCCAAACCACGTTGCTCTCGGTCAATGCGGACGGGTTTCTCGACCTCGTCACGAATCCGGCCAACGAGAGCCACCAGTTCGACTACGAGGACCCGAACGGCCTCGGACTGTTGACGAAGTGGACCGATCCGGAGCTGAATGTGCACCGGTATGAGTACGGCGCGCTCGGCAGACTGGAACGTGCGCTCGAGCCGGCCCTCGCGGGTGGCGAGATGACGCTTTCGCGCACCGAGCCGACCGTCAACTCGTTCCAGGTGACGAGCGCAACCGCACTCGCCCGAACCACGGTCATCGACACGGAGAAGTTCCCGAGCGGCGCCGAGCGCGAGGTCACGACGTATCCCGACGGCACCGTGCGCCTCGTGGACGTGGGCGCCGACTCGAGCTGCAGCGTCCTTCGCGGGGACGGTACCCTGGTCGAGACGAACCCGGCTCCGGATCCGCGGTTCGGCATGACCTCGCCGCTCCTCAATCTCTCGATCACGCTGCCCGACCCCAACGGGCCGGTCACATCCCTGTCGACGACCCGAACGACCACGCTCGGCGATCCGTCCAATCCCTTCAGTGTGATCGAGCAGATGGACACGTTGGACGTGAACGGCGAGATCACGACGACGACCTACACGACGACTGCCGGACGGAAGATCGTGACCACGAGCCACCTCGGCCGCGAGCGTACGCAGGAGCTCGATCCGCTCGGCCGCGAGGTGAAATCGTACACCGGAGATCTCTATCCGCTGCGCCGCGTCTACGACGGCCACGGGCGGATCACGCGCCTCTACCATGGGCCCGATCCGAACAGTCCCGACCCCAACAGCCCGGACCCGAACACGCCCGCAACACGCGTCACGAAGCTCGAATACTACACGACGGAAGACCACCGGAAGGGGCTCCTCGAGTCCGTCACCGATTCCCTCGGGCGAGCGATCGTCCTCGACTACGACGCCGCGGGCCGCATCACCAGCGCGACGCTGCCTCCCGGGAACCGGACGCTTTCCGCAACCTACGACGCCAACGGCAATCTGGAGACGCTGACACCGCCGGGGCGGCCGCCGCACGTGTTCGACTACACGCCGATCGATCTCGAGTCCGAGTACC
>CALJUJ010000717.1 GCA_937975525.1 uncultured bacterium | reverse complement strand
AGGGCCACATCCGGGGCTCCGTACTGGCGCTGGGCGACCGGGTTTCGCCGAGGGCTGCGATCGAAGAGCGCACCGCGGCGAGTTGCCCCTCCGTGTCGAGCGCGAGTGGAGCGCCGAGGACGCGCTGCTGCAGGAGAACGGCGCGGCGCATCTCTTCAACGACGTCGCTGCATGGGGCGCACTGACGCAAGTGCATGCGCAGGCGCAACTCCGCGAGCCAGCCGAGCTCACCGTCGATATGGGCAGCGACGTCATCCCGGCAGCGGCGGCAGGTCGGCGTCATCGCTCCTCCTCCGCCGCCCGGACGCGCGATGCGAGGGTCGTCGTGGCGCGGTGGATGAGGCTCTTCACCGCTCCGACGCTGCAACCGAGGGTATCGGCAACTTCTTCGTAGGACAGCCCTTCCGAGCGTGTCAGCAGCAGCGCTGCGCGCTGCTGCTCGGGCAGGTCGCCCACTGCACGCTGGAGCATCGCAACGGTTTCGTCGCCGAGAATCTCGCTCTCGGAGCTCGGCGCGGCGGGCAGCGCAGCCTCGAGCGCGGCATCGGGATCGCCCGCGCCGTCCGGCGTACGGGCTCGCCGGCGCCGATCGGCGCTGCGCAGCTCGCTGACGCAGGCGTTGTTGACCATGCGGAAGAGCCAGGTCTTGAAGCGGGCGCGCGGCTCGTAGGAGGCGCGTGTCTTGTAGAGGCGCAGAAAGACGTCTTGCGCCAACTCCTCGGCGCGGGCGCGAGAAGCCACGAAGCGGGTGGCGAAGCGGACGACGCCAGCGAAGTGCTTGCGGAACAGCTCGTCGAAAGCGGCCAGATCACCTTGCTGCAGGGCCAGCATCAGTTGCACGTCGGGGTCGTTTTCCGGTTTCAAGATCCACTCACCCCGTCGAACGCAGCGGGGCCGGAAAAGTTGCGCCCGGAACCGCGCTCACACGCTCGGTCGGGGCTGCTCGAAAGCAGCTTTCGCCCTCACTTCTTCTTCTTCGCCGGACTCCGTGCCGCTCGCGGGCTCGCCGTCTTGGCGGCGGCCTTCTTCTTGGCGGGGGTCGGGCGCCCGCGTGCCGGCTTCGCCTGCTTGGCAGCCACCTTCTTGGTCGCGGTCTTCTTTGCGCCGGCGGCGGCCTTTCGCTTCGCCGGTGCCGCAGCGGTCTTCTTCGCCGAAGAGGCAGCCCCGCGTGCGCGTACCGCCTGGTACTTCACCTTGCTCTCGAGTTGTCCGAACAGCATGTTGAGGCGATCGCGGTCGTGGCGCCGGAGCGCTTCCTCGATCCGCTGCTTATGGTCTTCCAGGTAGGTCACCTGGAACCTTCGCTTGTTGACCTCAACGAATTCGGGAACTTTCGTCCGTGCCTCCACGACACGAACGATTTCCCGGAGGATCGAAATGTCGACGCGCGCCACCGTTCCCCCTTCCCTTCTCCAGGCCTCGAGCAAGCCCACGCTTAGCACGAAAAGGGCAAAAATCAACCGTCGTATCGCAGACGGCTCATGGGCTCACCACCCCTTCTTGCGTCGCTCGGAGCTCTCCTGATCGGACTTGCAGTCGACGCACATGGTCGTGACCGGTCGGGCCAGTAGCCGCTCGACGGAAATCGGCTCACCGCATTCCTCGCAGATGCCGTAGGTGCCGTCCTCGATCCGCAGCAATGCCTCGTCGATCTTCGTGAGCAACTTGCGCTCGCGATCGCGGATGCGCAGCATCGCGTTGCGATTCGATTCCATCGACGCTCGGTCGGTGGGGTCGGCGAACGTTTCCTTGCTGTCGGTCATGCCACCCACGGTACGACCCGCTTCGTCCAGCAGGTCGCGGCGGCGCTCGAGCAATAGGGCTCGAAAATCGTCGAGTTGGCTCGGTTCCAAACGCTTCGGCCTCCGGTCGATCGCCTTCAGTAACAGCCGTCCTGTGCGCTGTAAAGCGAGCGCGGGGCGCAGATGGGATTCGCTTGGTGCGACCAGGTCAGCGCCTCGAGGCGAGGACCTCGCGGACCTCGCCTCGGGCCCAGCGATCCGCCTCGAGCAACTGCTCCAGGCAGTCGGCGGCGCTCGCCTGGTGGCGATCCAGGACGTGGGCGAGGACGTGAGGAATCGCGTCGAACGTCGTCTCGCCATCCAGGAATGCCGCAACCGCCACTTCGTTGCCGGCGTTCAGCACGGCAGGCACCGTCCCCCCTGCTTCGAGCGCCTGGTAGGCGAGCGCCAGGCACGGAAACTTCGTCATGTCGGGCTCGAAGAACTCGAGCGGACTCGAGGCGGGAAGGTCGAGCCGCGGCAAGTGCTCCAAGGGCAGGCGATCGGGGTAGGCGAGGATGTACGAGATCGGCACGGCCATGTCGGGGATGCCCATCTGGGCGAGAACCGACCCGTCGACGAACTCGACCATGGAATGAACGATGCTCTGCGGGTGGATGACCACCGAGATCTCCAGCGGCTGCACATCGAACAGCCAGCGGGCTTCGATCACCTCGAGCCCCTTGTTCATCAGGGTCGCCGAATCGATCGTGATCTTGTCCCCCATCTTCCACGTCGGGTGACGCAACGCTTGCTCACGCGTCACGTGCGCCAGTTCCGCCGCCGGCGTATGCAGGAAAGGCCCTCCCGACGCCGTCAGCAAGATGCGGCGAAGCTCCTCGCGGCGTTGACCACGAAGCACCTGAAAGATCGCGTTGTGCTCGCTGTCGAGCGGCAGGAGCTGCGCGCCCGACGTGCGCGCAGCCGAACGCATGAGCTCGCCCGAGACGACGAGTGCCTCCTTGTTCGCCAACGCGACGTCGATCCCGGCACCGAGCGCTGCCAGCGTCGGCGGCAACCCGAGGGCCCCCACCAGTCCCGAGACCACGAGATCGGTGTCCGCTGCCGTCGCCGCCGCCGTGAGCCCGTTCGGCCCCGAAAGGATCTCGCCGCGGAAATGCGGGCAACGCTGACGCAGATCGGCCGCGGCGTCGTCGTCGGCGACCGCGACCAACGCCGGACCGAACGCACCGACCTGGGAGGCGAGACGCTCGGTGTTGCGGCCTCCGGCGAGGGCCGTGACCACGAAGCGCTCGGGGAAGCGTGCGACCAGGTCGAGGGTGGTCACGCCGATCGACCCGGTGCTTCCCAAAATCGAAAGGCGGCGTGCGGCTCCGTGCGGCCCGCTCATCGGAGCTGCCTCGCGTTCCTACAGCGTCGTTCCATTCGGTTCTCCTGGGTCGGGACGAGTGTGCCCTACCGAGCCTTCGTCGGCGCGACCCTAGCGGACTGCGCTCGGGATTCCAACGCAGCCTTCAGCGCACGGGTACCCGCAATCGAGCGCCGGCGCGGAGGTGATCCGGATCGGCGATACGGTTGTGGCGTCGCAACGTCGCAACCGACGTACCATAGCGTCGTGCGATCGCGCTCAAGGTCTGGCCGGGCCGCACCGAATGGGTGACGAACCGCTCGGAGCGAGTTGGGCCGTCGCGTCGCACGGCGCCGCTCGAACCATGAATCTTGAGCCTCTGGCCGACGCGGATGTGATTTGCGTTGCGCAATCCATTGTCGGCCTTGAGGCGGGCGACGCTGACGCCGTAGCGGCGTGCGATCACCGAGAGCGTTTCTCCCGAGCGCACCCGATGCCAGGAAAAGGTCGCACGCTGCCGGCGATGCAGGGCGGAGCGCGGAAGATCGGCGAAGCGCTTGCGGAAGCCCGGGGCGGCCCCGTCCGGCAGGCGGAGCTGGTATCCCTTCGGCACGTAGAGCTCGCCGCGCAGCACGGCGGGCCGTAGCGCGAGGTTCAATTCGGCGAGGCGCTCGGCCGGCAATTGCGCGGCACGGACGACATCGGTGAAGGCCACGTAGGCCGGCATCTCGAAGGAATCGAGTCGGATGGGATCCTCGGGTGGGGGGCGACCGAAGTAGCGCTCGGCGTCGCGCTCGACCTCGATTGCCGCGATCAGCTCGGAGTAGAAGTTCTTCGAGGCAAAGCCGAACGTGCGCCCGTCGTAGCGCTCGATGATGGTGGTGAGGTCGCGGGTGCCGAGCTGGTCGACGGCGCGCAGCATACCCCCGCGACCATGATTGTAGGCGGTGATCGCGACGGGCCACGACTCGAGCTGCTCGAAGTTGCCCTTGAGGAAGCGGGCCGCCGCGATCGTGGACAGGAACGGGTCGCGGCGCTCGTCGACGGCGTCGTCGATGCGCAGGAACTGGCGCCCCGTGGCGGGCATGAATTGCCACAATCCGGCTGCACCGACGCGGGAGTACGCTTCGACGTTGAAACCCGACTCGACGAGCGGGAGCCGCGTGATCTCCAGCGGGATGCCTTCGAGGAGGAAGACGCGCTCCATGAACGGCAGATAGCGCTGCGCGATACGCACGCCCTCCGCGAAGCGCTCGCGCAATCCGCTCTGGGCGCGAATCCTCTTGCTGTCGGCTGCCTCGAGAAAGCGGCGCGGGTTGCGGTCCCCTGCCCAGAGGGCCGCGATGCGTCGCTCCGCCGGGGATAGTCGATCGATCTCATGCCGATGCCGGTGCAACCGCAGCAGCGTCGCGCGCGTCTTTTCGATCTCCTCGAGGACGATCGCGCGGCGTCGCTCGGGAATCTGCTCGGGGGCCGTCTTCGCCAGCATCCAGCCGAGGCGCAGGACCTTGTAGACGCGCGCGACGTCCTCGCGGTCGTGAATGGCGACGTCGAGCTCGGAGTACTCGCCGAAGACGCGCTTCCAGAAATCGATCTGCGGGCGAAGCTCCTCGAGAACGGGTAGGCGGCCCGCGGCAGGTTCACCCGCCGCAATGCTCGGTTGGGCCGCGCAGACGGCGGTCACGAGCGCCGAGGCCAGGGTCCTCCCCTTCCAACCACATCCACGCAAGCCCATCGGATCCTCCGCTCCTGCGGCCCATCGGCCTTCCCGGCGAAAGTGTGCATCCTCCCGGAGCCGGGTGCAATGCCCCTCGGGGCGGTCAAGTTGACAGGGTCTAGGGTGCATATTACGAACGACCCAGCTCCGTGGCCTCGCGGTTTTCGGGGCGGTGATCGATTCCATTCGAAGCATTGGCGCCCGGTCGCGTCGAACGCGTGCAGGAGTGAGATCAAGCAGGTGACGTGGGAGCGTCGAGGATCCCGCCGCTCGCGCGGTGGGACGATCGCCAGGCGCCGCTTTTCTGGAGGAAGTTGCGATGAGCGATGAGAAGCGCGACGAAGAATCCGATCGCGGTTTCAAAGTTCAGGACCGGCGCCGCTTTTCGGCAACCGGCGACCCGCGTGCCGACGCCGACCCGTAAAATGCCGCAGACGAGCCGAGCACGGCGGGCCCGGAGGCGAGCCCAGCGTCCGAGGAACGGTCGAACCCAACGCACGACGAGCGCGAGGGCGCGCCGCTGCCCGACATCAACTTCACCACGTTCACGATCAGTCTCAGCACCCAGGCCCTGGTCCACCTCGGCGAGGTCGAAGACCCGGAAGGCAGGGCGGGCGGCGTCGACCTCGACGCTGCCAAGCAGCTGATCGACATCCTCGGCATGCTCGAAGAGAAGACGCGCGGCAACCTCGCCGCCGACGAAGCCCAACTCGTCGAGACGATTCTCTACGACCTGCGCCTGCGTTACGTCGAGAAGGCCAAGCACCGGCCCGGAGCCTGAAACCTAGGGAGAAGAATGACCGTGACCCGTTCGATCGTGCGTGTAGCACTCGCGTTCGCCATCGCTGTGATCGTGCCCTCGAGCGCCTCGAGAGCCGGGGCGATCAGTTTCTGGGACGAAGAGCAGCCGACGCCCGCGGCGGCGCCCGCGCCGGGCGACGATGGCGAAGCCGCCCAGCCCGCGGGGGAAGCGCCCCAGCCGTTGGTGCAGGGGCTGCCCGACTTCACCATCATCGCCGAGCAGCTGGGCCGATCCGTCGTCAACATCTCGACGAGCGCGCAGGTCGATGCCCCGCAGGTGCAACGGCGCCCCGACCCGTTCGGCGGCACCCCACCTGGCGACTTCTGGGAGCCCTTCGAGAAGTTCTTCGGACCGATGCCAAAGCGCCCGTTCAAGGAACGCAGCCTCGGGTCTGGGTTCATCATCAACAAGGACGGCATCGTCCTGACCAACAACCACGTGATCGAGAACGCGGACGAGATCATCGTCAAGCTGTCGGACGACAGCGAGTACAAGGCGAAGGTGATCGGCCGCGACCCGAAACCCGACATCGCCGTGATCAAGATCGACGCCCCCGATCTTGCTCCGGTGACGCTCGGGAATTCCGAAGCGCTCCGGGTGGGGGAATGGGTGGTCGCCATCGGCAACCCGTTCGGGCTCGAGCACACGGTGACCGCCGGCATCGTCAGCGCCAAGGGCCGCTTCATCGGCCAGGGCAGCTACGATCAGTTCATCCAGACCGACGTGGCCATCAATCCCGGGAACTCGGGCGGGCCGCTGATCAACCTGCGGGGCGAGGTCGTCGGAATCAATACCGCGATTTTCAGCCGTTCGGGAGGCAACATCGGCATCGGCTTCGCCATCCCGATCAACCTCGCGAAGGAGCTCCTGCCGCAGCTCGAAGAGAAGGGGAAAGTCACCCGCGGCTGGCTGGGAGTGCTGATCCAGAAGGTGACTCGCGACATCGCCGACTCCCTCGATCTCGACGAGCCTCGCGGAGCCCTCGTCGCCGACGTGATGGCGGACGGCCCCGCCAAGGAAGCGGGGGTTCAGGTCGGTGACGTGATCGTCGAGTTCGATGGCCACGCGGTCGGAGAATCCAACGAGCTTCCGTTCCTCGTGGCGCGCACCCCGGTCGGCAAGACCGTCGAAGTCATCGTGATCCGCGCCGGCGAGGAGAAGACGCTCGCGGTCACGATCGCCGAGCTCGAGGACGACGCAACCGATCAAGAAACGGCCGAGAACGACACCCTCGGCCTGACGGTCCAGCCGCTCACTCCGGAGATCGCGGAAAGCCTCGGTCTCGAAGAAGGTACCGAAGGCGTGGTCGTCTCCGAAGTCGAGCCTGGCAGCAGTGCCGACGATGCGGGATTGCGGCGCGGCGACGTGATCCTCGAGGTCAACCGCAAACCCGTGGACGGGCTACGTTCTTACCGCAAGGCGCTGGGCGAGGTCGGTGCAGGCAAGGCCATCCTCCTGCTGGTGCAGCGGGGCGGCAACACGATCTTCGTGCCCTTGAAGCCGTGAACGACCGGCTCGCATCGGTTGCTTCCCGAAACGGAGACGCGGCACGGCCGTCGCCGCACCGCGTCTCCGCGACCTGCACGGCGGCTCGATGCTGAGACGCGTCTTCGTCGGGATCCTGCTGCTCGGCGGCGCCTGCGCCGCCGTCGCCGCCATCGTGCTGTTCGACTACGTCCGCACGTGGGACGCGGCGGTGACGGACAAGTTCCGCACGCACGAGTGGAGCTTCCCGTCGAAAATCTACACGGACGGGCTGTTGCTGTACCCGGGCATCGAGCTCGACGAGGTGGGCTTCTACCGGCGGCTCGAGGAGCTCGGCTACCGAGAGGTGCAGGCGCCGGTCGAGCGCAAGGGTGAGTTCCGACGCGACGGCGACGGCAACCTCGAGGTCTTCTTCCGTGAGGTGCCGTACCCAGCGGCCGATGCCAGCGCTCGTCCTGTGCGCCTGCGCTTGCGCGGCGACTCCATCGCGCGCCTCGAGGACCTCCGCTCGGGCGAGGAAGTCTACAGCCTCGAGCTCGAAGGCGCCTTGATCAGCGGCCTCTACAAGGACATCTGGGAAGAGCGTCGTCTGGTCACGCTGCACGAAGTGTCTCCGCTGCTGCTACGTGCGATCATCGACGTCGAAGACCAACGCTTCTACGACCACTACGGAATCGACATCGTCGGCGTCGCACGCGCCGTCATCGCCAACGTCCGCGCCGGCCGCTTCGTCCAGGGAGCGAGCACGCTCACGCAGCAGTTGATGAAGAACATGTTCCTCACCAGCGAACGCACGCTCGAGCGCAAGCTGCGCGAGGCACTCATGGCCGTGATCGTCGAGTACCGCTTCTCGAAGAGCGAGATCCTCGAGCGCTACATCAACGAGATCTACCTAGGCCAGCGTGGGGCCCAGGGGATCTACGGCGTGTGGGAAGCTTCACAGTTCTACTTCGCCAAGGAGCCCCACGAGCTGACGATCGGCGAGATGGCGCTGCTCGCCGGGCTGATCTCGGGTCCGAACCGCTACACTCCCTTCCGGCACCCGGAGCGCGCCAAGCGCCGCCGCGACTATGCGCTCGAACGGATGTTCGATCAGGGCGACATCACCCGCGAGCAATACGCCGCAGCTCGCACCGAGCCGATCGCAACGCAGTCGAGCGACCGCGGCCAGGCTTCCGCTCCCTACTTCGTCGACTTCGTCCGCAAGGAGCTCGCGCGCAGCTACCCACCCGAGGTACTCACGACCGAGGGCCTGACGATTCGGACGTCACTCGATCCGCAGCTGCAGGAGATCGCCGCGCGCGCCGTGCGCGACGGCCTCGCGGCGCTCGAGAAGCAGTACCCGCGCCTGCGCTCGAACAACCCGCGCGACCAGCTGCAGGCCTGCCTGATCGCGGTCCAACCGCAGACCGGCGCGATCCGCGCCATGATGGGAGGCCGCGGCTACGCTGCCACCCAGTTCAATCGCTGCACCCAAGCCCAGCGACAGCCGGGATCGGTCTTCAAACCCTTCACGTTCCTCGCGGCGTTCGAGCAGAGCCGTCACGCCGACGCGCCCATCCTGCCGACGACGCGCATCGAGGACCAACCGTTTCGGTGGCGTTTCGAGGACAAATCCTGGACTCCCGCCAACTACGGCAAGAAGTACTACGGCACGGTCACCGTCCGACAGGCGCTCGAGCGCTCCTTGAACGCAGCGACGACACGCCTCGCCCACGAAGTCGGCTTGCGCCCGATCATCGACATCGCGCGGCGGATGGGAATTCAGTCGAAGCTGCCGCCCTACCCCTCCATCGTGCTGGGCACGGCCGAGGTCGCGCCCTTCGAAATCGCCAGCGCCTTCTCGGTGCTCGCGAACTCGGGCTTGCGCGCGACGCCGCTGTCGATCCTCGAGGTCTTCGATCGGCACGGGCGTCGCGTCGAACGGCGCCCCGTCGAAATCGAGCAGGTCATCGAGCCTGAAACGGCCTACCTCGTGACTCATTTGATGGAGGGGGTGCTCGATCGCGGCACCGCCGGGCGTGCGCGCCGAATGGGCTTCCGACGCCCGGCGGCGGGAAAGACGGGCACGACCGACGACTACCGGGACGCGTGGTTCGTCGGCTTCACTCCCAACCTGCTGGCCGTCGTCTGGGTTGGCTTCGACCACCGCACCGACCTGAAGCTGGCCGGTTCGGAGGCCGCACTGCCCATCTGGACCGAGTTCATGAAGCAGGCGACCGCTGGCTTACCGTCGGGTGGGTTCACCGCTCCCCCCGGTGTCGTCACCGTGCGGATCGACCCCGTCTCGGGGCAACGTGCGACCCCGCGGTGTCCGAAAGCGATCGACGAAGCGTTCTTTCGCGGCCAGGAGCCGTCGGCGCCGTGTCCGCTCCATTCCGGGTGGGCCTGGGGTGGTGATTCGTTCCGGGATACGAGCCTCGACTACGGTGCCGAGCCGCGCCCGCGCTGACCCTCGTCCGGCGCGCCG
>CALJUJ010000716.1 GCA_937975525.1 uncultured bacterium | reverse complement strand
TACTTCTTCACCTTAAGCCGGTTTCGGGCCGCTGCCGGCGGCGTTGCCGGCGGCAGCGGCCCGACGGCTCAGGTCGTTGCGTTTGCGCCGCTGCGCCCGCGCCCGCGCCGGCGTGGACCGCCGGCGTGCGGCCGGAAGCGGCCATGCGGTGCCTGCGACTGTCCGTGGCGGCTGCGCGCGTGCGTCGGTGCCGGGGCGGGACGGCCCGGCACCCGTGCGGCGGCCCGGGTCGGATGCAGCTCGGTGAAGCCTTCGACCTGCCGGCGCTCGATCGGTTTGCCGAGCTTGCGCTCGATGTCGCGCACCGAGGCGTGATCCTCGGCGCCGATGAACGTGAACGCCTTGCCCTGGCGTTCGGCACGGCCGGTGCGGCCGATGCGGTGCGTGTAGGCGTCCGCCGTATTCGGAACATCGAAGTTGATCACGTGCGAGACGCTGGCTATGTCGAGCCCGCGGGCGGCGATGTCGGTGGCGACCAGAACGTCGAAGCGGCCCGCCCGAAAGCCCTGCATGGCGCGGTCGCGCTGCCCCTGGCTCATGTTGCCCTGGAGGGCGACGGCGCTGTGTCCGAGGCGTCCGAGCTGCTCGGCGAGACGCTTGGCGCGGTGCTTCGTACGCAGGAACACGATCGCCGAGCGGAATCCCGAGTCGCCCAGGAGATGTCGCAGCAGATCGATCTTGCGCTCCGAGGCGACCGGGTAGAGCGCATGCTCGATGGTCTCCGCAGGTCGCTGGATCGCGAGCTCGACGACGGCCGGATCGCGCAGGATCTCCCGCGTCAACGACCTCACCTCGTCGGGCATGGTCGCCGAGAACAGCAGGTTCTGGCGCGTACTCGGCAGCGCCGCGACGATACGGCGGACGTTGGGCAGAAAGCCCATGTCGAACATGTGGTCGGCTTCATCGAGAACCAGGACTTCGACGTTGGCCAGGGGCACGAACCCCTGCTGCATCAGGTCGAGGAGGCGGCCAGGGCAGGCGACGAGAATGTCGGGGCGGTCGCGCAGGGCGCGGATCTGGGGCCCGGCGCCGACGCCGCCGAAGACGGTGGCCGTGCGCAGGCCGGAGAAGCGTGCGAGCGCGCGGATTTCGGTGTCGATCTGCATGGCGAGCTCGCGCGTCGGGGCGACGATGAGCGCCCGCGGTCCGCGCCGACGGTTGGTGTTGAGCCGCTCGAGGATGGGCAGCGTGAACGCCGCCGTCTTGCCGGTGCCCGTCTGCGCGAGCCCGAGGACGTCGCGGCCGGCGAGGGCGAAGGGAATGGCTTGCGCCTGGATCGGTGTCGGCTGGGTGAAGCCCAGGGCGTGAACGCCGCGAGCGATGGAGGGAGCGAGATCGAACGAATCGAATCCCGGGGTGGGAGCGCCGGAAGCGGCGGATGGCATACGGAGAACCTTGTCCTGCGCGCGCACGACGGCGCGAGCATTCGGTCAAACCTGATCAACAGCGGCAGGGTGAGGGGAGAAGGCGACGCGGTCCGGGAGGACCCTGTTGAGCGTCGCGGCCGGCGGGCCGGCCTGAAGTGAGTGGTGCGGAAACTAGCATGCACCCGAACGAAAGCAAGCGCGCTGCGCAGAAGTCAGGCCGCCGTCGAGCCCTGTAGCGTCCGCCGTCCCGGCGGAAACGGGGTGCGGGGTGCCGGGTACGGGGTACGGGGCAAAGGAGACCTCCCGCCGAGACGCCGGGCGCTACAGAGATCGGCAAAGTCGCGAGAAGCTATCGCCCAGCGCTGTAGCGTCCGCCGTCCCGGC
>CALJUJ010000715.1 GCA_937975525.1 uncultured bacterium | reverse complement strand
CGGATCGGAGCTCGCACGTTCGCGCCCGCGTCGCTATGGTCACGCCGAGGACTGCGCCCTTGGCTACCATTCTCGTTGCTGACGACGACGGGCACATTCGTGACGTCGTACGCTTCGCTCTGGAGAGCGCGGGCCACGACGTCGTCGAGTGCTCGGACGGCGAAGAGGCGCTCGCTGCCTTCGCCACCAACGACGTCGACCTGCTGGTGCTCGACATCGTCATGCCCGAGCGCGACGGGCTCGACGTCTGCCGAACGGTCCGCGCGAGCAGCCAGGTCCCGGTGCTCTTCCTCACGAGTCGCGACGACGAGATCGACCGCGTGCTCGGCCTCGAGATCGGCGGCGACGACTACGTGACCAAGCCCTTCAGCCCGCGCGAGCTGGTCGCCCGCATCAAGGCGATCTTGCGTCGTTGCGGAGCGGTTCCGCGAGCCGATGGCCCTTCCCTGGCGCCGCTCGAGCGCGGCAACCTCACGCTCGACCCGCAGCGCTACCGTTGCTACTGGCGCGATCGCGAGATCGCGCTCAGCGTCACCGAGTTCGCGCTGCTGCAGGCTCTCATGGGAGGGCACGATCGCGTCTACACCCGCGCCGAGCTCGTCGACCGCGCCTGGGGTTTCGGCCATGCGATCTCGGAACGCACGGTGGACAGCCACATCCGCCGCCTCCGCAAGAAGTTTGCCGAGATCGGCGCCGAAGTCATCGAGACCGTCTACGGAGTCGGCTACCGGTTGAGCGAATGAAGCGGGCTCTCAGCATCAAGTACTGGCTGCTCATTGCCAACGCCTTCCTGATCCTGGTGCCGCTGTTCGGGTTTCAGTTCCTCCGCCTCTGGGACCGGCATCTCGTGCGCGTCACCGAAGAGCGCCTCATCGCCGAATCGGTGCTGGTCGCCGAGGCCTGGCTGCAACAGATTGCCGCGGAGTCGCAGGGCACCGCAGCCAAGACCGACGCGCAGCGCCGTCCCGTCGAGCCGGCTCTCGTCGGCCGCTACCGCGTGTATCCCGCTGCGCTCGCCCCTTCACGGCGGCTCGAGCCACGCGACACGCCCGAATGGCGCAGCGGCGCGGTGATCGCGACGCTGTTGCATGGCGTGCGTGCGCGCGGCACCACCGAGATGGCCGTCCTCGACGACCGCGGCTGCGCGATCGCGACCGTCTATGGCCCGTCGGGCGTCTGTTTCGGCCACCTGGCCGAGGTCGAGGCGGCCCTCGCGGGCCGCTACACGGCGCGCGCCCGCGAGCGCGCGCTGCCGCAGTCGCTGAGTCCCTCCGACATCGGCCGTACCGGCTCCGTGCGCGTGTCGTCGGCGCTGCCGGTGTTCGCGGGAGATCGGCTCGCCGGCGTGATCCATGCCACGCGTCGCGCCAGCGGCCCGCTCGAGGCGGTCCTCGAGCACCGTTGGACGGTGCTGTTCGCCGGCGCGGTGTGCGTGGCGCTCATGCTCGCCGTCACCGGCTTTCTCAGCTGGGCGATTTCACGTCCCGTGCGCGCCGTAACCAGCGCCGCGCAGGCGGTCGCGCGTGGGGAGCCGCTGCAACCGATCCCGACGCCCTATCTCGCGCCGGCCGAGCTCGGGGTCCTCGGCGGTGCGGTCAACCGGATGACCGAGTTGTTGACCGGCCGTGCCGAGTACATCGCCAGGTTCGCGGCCACCGTGAGCCACGCGCTGAAGAGCACGCTCACGAGCCTTCGCGGCGCCGTCGAGTTGCTCGGCGACGCCGAGATGAGTGAGGCGCAGCGCCGCCGCTTTCTCGGCAACATCGATTCCGCCGCGGAGCGCATGCAGCGTCTCGTCGGTCGCTTGCTCGAGCTCGCACGCATCCAGAGTGCCCCCGAGCTGGCCGAGGATCTCGACGTGCCCAGGTTCTTCGGCGACCTCCAGCGTTCGTACGGGGAGGGCGTACGCATCGACCTTTCTGCCGCCCCCGCACGCGTCGCGATCAATCGGGATCACCTCGAGGCGGCGGTGCGCAACCTGATCGAAAACGGCATGCGCCACGGGGGAGGACAGCCCGTCGATGTCTCGGTGGCCAGCGCAGAGGGGCGGCTGAGCATCAGCGTACGCGACCATGGCGCAGGCATCAGCGACAGCAATCGCCCGCGCATCTTCGAGCGCTTCTTCACCACCGAGCGCGACCACGGAGGTACGGGACTTGGCCTGGCCATCGTCCAGGCGGTCGCAGAAACGCGCGGTGGCAAAGTCGAGTTCGATACGGGACCGACGGGCAGCACCTTCCGGCTCACGGTCTGAGCGACGGGCCATTGTCAGCGGGCGATCGGCGCGGTACTGAGCGCCGCATGGATCGATTCAACGGGAAGCTGGCGATCGTCACCGGGGCTGGTTCGGGGTTGGGCAAGGCGGTGGCGCTACGCTTCGCCGGCGAGGGCGCCAACGTCGCGTGCCTCGACGTTGCGCTGGCCGCGGCGGAGGAGACGGTGGCCGAGCTGCAACGCGCAGGCGGCCAGGGAGCTGCGTTCCATTGCGATGTCGCCGATCCCAGCTCGGTGCGCGCCGCCGTCGAGCGCAGCGCGGCGGGAGGCGCGCGGCCGGAGATCCTCGTCAATTCCGCCGGGGTCGGCTGCTTCGCCAACAGCCACGAAATGCCCTACGACGACTGGGCACGGATCATCGCGATCAACCTCACCGGAACCTTTCTGATGTGCCAGGCCGCCTTGTCGTACATGCTCGACGGCGGCGGCAACATCGTCAACGTCGCATCGAACGCGGGCCTGATGGGCCAGCCGTACAGCGCTGCGTACTGTGCCTCGAAGGGTGGCGTCGTCCAGCTCACGCGCGCCCTCGCCGACGAGTACATCAGCCGTGGGGTCCGCGTGAACGCGGTCGCGCCGGGCGGCATCGCCACGCCGATGCAGACGTCGTTCCATTCGCTGCCGGCGGACGCGGACCCGAAGCGCCTCGCCAAGCTGCGCACGCCGCTCGGCATGAGCACGGCCGAAGAGATCGCTGCGCTCATCGCCTTCGTCGCCTCCGAAGAGGGGCGCTACATGACCGGCTCGATCGTGTCGATCGACGGCGGTCTGACGGTCTGAACCGGCACGCCGCTCCGATCAAGTTTCGAACAGCACTCCCGGCGCGAGGGCGCCGCGCGGATCGAGGGTCCGCTTGATCGCGCGCATCGACTCGACCCCCCTCTCCCCGTACAGCTCGCGCAACAGCTGCTGCTTGATCGGATTGCGTCCGACGCCGTGCTCCGACATCGGCGCGCCGCCCAGCTCGATTGCCTTGCGGCCCATCTCCAACAATGCGGCGGAGGTACGCGCTGCGGCGATGGCATCGCCGGGAAGTAGGTTCGGGTGGACGTTGCCGTCCGATACGTGTCCCCAGGTTGCGCACGCTAGTTCGTGGCGGGCGGCGGCGGCGCGGTAGGC
>CALJUJ010000714.1 GCA_937975525.1 uncultured bacterium | reverse complement strand
GGACGTGGCCGGCTACCTGCCGCCGCAGGGGGTCCGCAACGCCGACGTCGCGGACGCGCCCGGCTTCAAGCCGGGATTCCTCGAGAACAAGGTGGGCGTCCAGCGCCGTCGCGTCGCGGCGCCCGACGAATCGACGAGCGACATGTGCGAGCTCGCGTTCGCGGATTTGGTCGCGCGGCGTCCGGAAGCGCGCGACGTCGGCTTGCTGCTGCTGTGCACGCAGAACCCGGACTACAAGCTGCCGCACACGTCGAGCGTCTTGCAGCATCGGCTCGGGCTGCCGAAGTCGATGCTCGCCTTCGACGTGAGCCTCGGTTGCTCCGGCTACGTGGCGACGCTGGTCACCGCGAAGGCGTTGATGCACGAGCTCGGCATCGAGCGCAGCCTGGTGTTCACGTGCGATCCGTACACCAAGGTGCTGGCGCCGGACGACAAGTCGACGGTGCCGCTGTTCAGCGACGGAGCGAGTGTGACTTTGATCGAGCGCGGCGCGCCGCTGCAAATCGGCCGCGGCACGTTCGGCAATGACGGAAGCCTGTTCGAGACGTTGATCATTCCCGGGAGCGGCACGGCGCGGAAGCCCGGGGAGACCGAACAGCCTTTGCGCATGGACGGTCGCAACATTTTTGCGATGTTGAAGAACGAGGTGCCGGAGAGCATCCGCGAGTGCGTCGCCGCCAACGGCTACACGATGGACGACGTCGAGTCGTTCGTCTTCCACCAGGCGAGTGCCTGGTTGCTGAAGACGCTGTGCGCGGATCTGAAGCTGCCGCCCGAGCGGGTGCCGAGCAACCTCGAGAGCGTCGGCAATACCGTGTCGTCGTCGATTCCGCTGCTGCTCGCGGACATGTTCGCCACGAACGCGCCGCCGCCGCGGGTGATGCTCCTCAGCGGCTTCGGCGTCGGTCTGGCGTGGGCGTCGGTGGTGTTGACCCGCGCGTGAGCTGCGGCGTCGAGGGAGAAGAAGATGAAGAGCAAGGACGAGGTGCGCGACACGCTGCTGGGAATCCTCCGGGACATGGACAAGGACTGCGAGTACAAGGCTGGGGCCGACATCTTCGAGGACTTCGGTCTCGACTCCCTGGACCAGATCGAGTTCCTGTTCAACATCGAGCAGGCGTTCGGCACCAAGATCGAAGACGAAACGTTCGAAGAGCAGGGGTTGCGGCAGTTCGACCAGCTGGTCGAGCACCTGCACGCCGCGCAGGGCTGATCCACGTGAGGAGGATCCACGCAACCCCATGATCCACGAGGTCTCGTCCGATCTGCCCAAGCTCGGCGAACGCGAGTACGTGCAGGGCGGAACCATCTTCAACGGCATCGTCGCTGCGTGCGACGAAGCATTCGGTCCGCAATGGTTGCCGGCGGCGGAGATCTCCTCGTTCAAGCTGGAGCGTGAGGCGCGCGCCAACGGGCGGATCCTCGTCGGCGACGAGCCGCTCGGTGATCTCGACCCGCACGCGACGTTCGCTGCCCGCAGCGACGGCCGGTCGGTTCACGGCGTTTTCCTCGACGAAGGCGCGGCCTTCCGCCGCGAGCCCTACGACGAGGAGAGCTTCTACCGGGCGATCGAAGCCGGTGACGACCTGAACGGCGTCTTCGAGCTGGCCGGAGCCGAGCCGAGCCGCGATTTCATCAAGGGCATCGTCGGAGCCAACAAGCACCTACACCAGCGGACGACGCTGTTCGGCGGCTCGTTGCAGAAGGTCCAGTTCCTGTATCTGAAGGGCCTCGCGGGCGCCTGTATCGCCCAGGCGGCTGAGGTCGATCGCGTGCGGATCACCAACTTGACGGTCAAGGAGGTGGATTCGGAGGTGTGGACGATCAGCCGCGTCGACGTCGAGCGATCCGGCGCGACGAGCTCGTTCCGCATCTGCTACCGCGCCCTGAAGGGTGCCTGAACCCGAGCGATGTCCGCCCAAGCCGCACCGAACTGCGCCATCGACGGCGCCAGCGCCAAGGCCGCGCCGCGACCCTACGAGTTCGTGCGCGACGACGGCGCCAGGGCGGAAGGAATCAACTCGCTCTTCAACCGGTTCACCGGCCGGCAGCGGACGAACGCGCAGTACCGCTGGGAGTTCTACGAGGGTCCGCGACCGGGAGCGCACGTGTGGGCGATCGTCGAGAGCGCTAGCGGCGAGGTCGTGGGGCACCACGGAATCGTCGCGACGCCGATGGTGGTGGCGGGCGACACGGTGCCGGGTGGGCGCACCGAGAACACGATCATCGAGCCCGCGGTGCGCAAGAAGATCTTCTACCCCGGAATGGAGAAAAAGGCGTTCCGTGCCGCGCTCGAGGACTTCGCGCTGCTGTATACCGTGCACGGCTCGGGTCCGCAGGGTCGCATTCGTGAACGGCTCGGCTATGCAACGGTCGGCCGCTGGAACGTGTTTCTACCGACGCTCGGAGCGGGATACTTCGCCGCGCTGTTGGCGCGGCTGCGTGATCGTCTG
>CALJUJ010000713.1 GCA_937975525.1 uncultured bacterium | reverse complement strand
CCACCAATACCAGCTCGTACTCGAGGTCCTCCTCCGCCATTACCACCCTAACTTTTTGAGAGTAGGAGCAGTCCGGATGCTGGTACAATCTACTCATCCGCACCTCCCGGCCTGAAACTTGATCAAGACGGCGCAGAATTTCAGAAAACGGACAGCGTGTCCACAACGACAGGCCGCTTTTCCCGCGACCTTTGCCCCTTTACGCCACGTGCGACCAGGCGTGGTAGGAGCTGCGTACGAGCGGACCCGATTCCACGTGGCGGAAGCCGAAGCTGCGGGCCAGCTCGCCGAGCTCGTCGAACTCGGCCGGCGTCAAGAATCGCTCCACCGGGAGCTGCGCCGCCGTCGGCCGCAGGTATTGCCCCAGGGTGACGATCTCGCAGCCGACGTTGGCGATGTCGCCCAGGGTCGCCTCGACCTCGTCACGCGTTTCCCCAAGGCCCAGCATGAGGCCGGTCTTGGTGCGCAGGTCGCCACCGCGCTCCCGCGCCCGGCGCAGCAGCGCCAGCGAGCGCTCGTAGGTCGCCCCGGGACGCACGCGCTTGTAGAGGCGGGGCACCGTCTCGACGTTGTGATTCAGCACGTCCACCGGCGCGCGCACGACGATGTCGATCGCACCTGCGTCGGGACGGAAGTCGGGGACGAGGAACTCGATCGTGCAGTCGGGCAGCGCGGCGCGGATGGCCTCGGCGGTGGCGCTGAAGTGGGCGGCGCCGCCGTCCGCCAGGTCGTCGCGATCGACCGAGTTGACGACCACGTTCTGGAGGCCGAGCCGCGCCACGGCTTGCGCTACCCGTCGGGGTTCGTCCGGGTCCGGCGGCTTCGGCTTACCGTGGCTCACCGAGCAGAAGCGACAGTTGCGGGTGCAAGTGTCCCCCAACAACATGAAGGTGGCCGTCCGATGAGCCCAGCATTCCGCCATGTTCGGGCAACGGGCTTCTTCGCATACGGTGTTCAGGCCGTGCTCCTGCACCACCCTCCGCGTTTCGAAGAAGGTCTCGTCGCGTGGCAGCTTCACCCGGATCCATTCGGGCAATCGACGCTGGACGGTCATGCGCAACCCTCACGGACTTCACCGTTGTACGAGTCCTCGATCTCGTCGAACCCGAAGGCCTTGGCGAAGTGCGCCTGGAACGAGCGTTGTGCCATCCCGATTGAAACCTCCTGGTGGGATTCGCGCGCGAGCGAAGTCGCACGCATGCCACGGATCCCACAGGGGACGATGGCTGCGAAGGGATCGAGGTCGGTGGTCACGTTGAGGGCTACACCGTGCCAGGTGACCCAGCGCCGCAGGGCCACGCCGATGGCCGCAATCTTCCTTCCAGCCACCCACACTCCCGGGTGCGGCCCCTCGGCGACGTCGGCTTCGACTCCGCAATCGGCACAGACGCTTCTCAACACGCTCTGCAGTGCACCCACGTACCGGCGCACGTCACGGCGTTGCGGCGGCAGGGAGATGTTCGGATAGGCGACCATTTGACCGGGGCCGTGGTAGGTGACGCCACCGCCGCGGCCGGTCCGAAAAACCTCTACCCCAAGGCGATGGGGAGCATCGAGTAGATC
>CALJUJ010000712.1 GCA_937975525.1 uncultured bacterium | reverse complement strand
CGGATCCAGAAGGCGCGGTGCTTCGGGCGGTTCTGCCGCAGCGCGCACCATAGGGGAAGCTCTTCGGTGGGCAACGGTGCGCCGCTCTCGTTCTCGGGCGTCCACGTGGTTGCCCAAACGGAGGCAGGCATGGCGCCGGTTTCCTCGAAGCGACGGCCGAGCAGCAGCTCGGCCGGTTCGTTGAAGAAGACGAGGTCGCCTGTCTCGTCGATGAGAAAGATCGGCATCGCCAGGGTGCTGGCCAGCTGGCGGAAGAGAATGAGCTCGATGTCGCGTTGTGCCATGGTCTCGGGAGTCGCGGCGGCGACTCTCGGTAGAGCATACGCGTCGCGCGCCCCGCGGGGAACGGCCTGCGTGCAATCGGGAGATCGAGGCGTGACCGTCGTCGTCGGGAGGGTATACTCGCAGCGTGGACGAAGAGTACGCAGAGGGAGATTCGGGCGAGATCTCGGCCGCGCTCGCCGAGAAGCTCGACGCCGCTCCCGCGCGCCCGGGCGTGTACCTCCTCAAGGATGTTCGCGGCAAAGTCATCTACGTCGGCAAGGCGAAGAGCTTGCGCAGCCGAGTGCGCACCTACTTCCGTGGCGGTGACGAGCGCCACCAGGTGCGCTTCCTCATGCGCCGGGTGGCGGACCTGGAGACGTTGGTCACCGCCAACGACAAGGAAGCGCTGATCCTTGAAAATAATCTGATTAAGCAGTATAAACCACGCTACAATATTCGGTTGAAGGACGACAAATCCTACGTGAGCGTGAAGGTGACGACGCGCGACGCATGGCCGCGGATTCTCGTGACCCGCAAGATCCACAAAGACGGCAGCAAGTACTACGGTCCGTACCACTCGGCGTGGAGCGTTCGCGAGACGATCGACACCATCCGCAAGACGATTCCGCTGCGCACGTGTAGCGACGGCGTCTTTCGCAACCGCTCCCGGCCCTGTCTCGAGTACCAGATCAAGCGCTGCCTCGCGCCGTGCTGCCTGGAAGTCGACCCCGAGGTCTATCGCCGCCACCTGCGCGATGCGGTCATGCTGCTCGAGGGCAAGAGCGACGAGCTCGCGCGCAAGCTTCGCCTCGAGATGGCGACGGCGGCCGACGAGTTGCGCTTCGAGGACGCCGCCCGGTTGCGCGACCGCGTGCGTGCGATCGAGCGCACCCAGGAGCGTCAGCAGGTCGTCGCCCACGGCGGCGCCGACCAGGACGTCTTCGGCATCTACCGCGAGGGCGGGTTCGTCGAGGCGCAGGTCCTCTTCGTTCGCCACGGCAAGCTGACCGGCAACCAGGCCTACAGCTTCGAAGACGTCGACCTCGGCGACGTCGAGCTACTCGAGGCGCTTCTGACTCAGTTCTACCAGGGTGATCGCTACGTGCCCGAAGAGATCGTCGTGCCGATCGACGTCGACGATGCGGCCACGCGCGAGGAGTTGCTCGGCGAGCGCAAGGGCGGACGGGTGCGTCTCTTCCGTCCCCAACGCGGCGACAAGGTGCGTCTCCTCGAGATGGCACGCGACAACGCCTCCCACAGTTACCGAGAGCGGCGCGACGCCGACCGCAACCGGGAGAAGATGGCCGAGGAGCTGCAGCGGCGATTGCACCTGCGTAACGCACCGAAGCGCATCGAGTGCTACGACATTTCGAACATCCACGGCACGCTGGCGGTCGGCTCGATGGTCGTCTTCGACGAAGGCGAGCCGGACAAGAGCCGCTATCGCCGCTTTCGCATCAAGACGGTCGCCGGCGCCGACGACTTCGGCATGATGTACGAGGTCCTCGAGCGCCGCTTCGCCCGGGCGCGGCTAGAGGGCCGCTACCCCGACCTGGTGGTCATCGATGGCGGCAAGGGTCAACTCAACGTCGCCCTCGAGGTCTTTCGCAAGCTCGAGATCGGCGAAGTCGACGTCGTCGGCCTCGCGAAGATGCGCGTGGCTCGCGATGCTCGTAGCGCCGAGATCGAGCGCAGCGACGAGCGTGTGTTCCTGCCGGGACGCAAGAACCCGGTGGTCCTGCGCAAGAACTCGGGCGCTCTATTCCTACTGCAACGCCTGCGCGACGAGGCGCACCGCTTTGCCATCACCTACCATCGCGAGCTGCGCGGCAAGGACCGGCTGCGCTCGCCGCTCGACGACGTGCCGGGCATCGGGCTGAGCCGTCGCAAGGCGCTGCTGACGAAGTTCGGCAGTCTCGCCCGCATCCGCGCCGCGAGCGTTGCCGAGCTGGTCGAGGTTCCGGGCGTCGCCGAGG
>CALJUJ010000711.1 GCA_937975525.1 uncultured bacterium | reverse complement strand
CGCGAGGGGTGTGGCGACGGCCAGGGTCGCTCGGCTCGGACCGGCGTTGTTCTCGGTGGTGCCGTCGTTGCTGGCCTTGGTCGCGGTTGCGGCGCGGCTGATCGAGGCGACCGTGTTGGTGAGCACGGCCCCCTCGGCGACGCCGGAATCGACGTCGACGACGAACTGGACCGAGCTCGTGTTCGAGGGATCGGCCGGGCAACCGATGGTGCCGACGGAGCACTCAATTTCTTCGTCAACGAACGGAGTTCCTCCGACGCTGGAGCAGAACGGGCTCGAGACCGCGTCGAGGGAGGTGCCTGCGGGCAGCTGATCGCGGAAGGCGACGTTGGTCGCGCGCGAGGGGCCGTTGTTGGCGACGGTGACCTCGTAGGTCAGCTGCTCGCCGGCGATGACCGGATCGGGCGTGCTGGTCTTGGTCGCCACCAGGTCGACTTCGCCGGCGAAACCGGTGGTCGTCGAGCTCGTGTTGTTCGAGGTGTTCGGATCGAACTCGCCGCCGAGATTCGACACCGTCGCCGTGTTCGTCAGCGGCGATGACGGCGGATGCGTGAGGTGTGCGTCGCAGTCGGGGCTGACGACGACGGTGACGACCTCGGGCGCATCGGCGACGTCGATGCGACCCATGTCGCAGGTCACGTCGTTGCCGTTGACCGTGCAGCTCTGCGGTGCGCCGCCGTCGCCGGGCTGGTGGACGGCGGAAACGATCGTCAGGTTCGTGGGAATCGAGTCGAGGACGAGGACGCCGGGCGGATCCGCCTCGAAGGCGTCGGACGGGCCGAGGTTGTCGACG
This sequence comes from uncultured bacterium, assembly GCA_937975525.1. Classification (GTDB taxonomy): domain Bacteria; phylum Desulfobacterota; class Binatia; order HRBIN30; family HRBIN30; genus CALJUJ01. Next base: position 6,474 of record CALJUJ010000711.1, on the reverse strand, counting down.
GTGATGGTGTACGTCAGTGCCGACGCCGCACCGGCAACCGCGGGATCCGGGGTACCGGTCTTGGCGATCGTGAAGTCGGACAGGGCGATGACGGTGATCGGCTCGGTGATGGTGTTGTCGGTCGCGTACGACTCTTCGACGTTGGCGGCGACGGAGGCGACGTTGTCGATGACGCCGCGGGTGTCCGGGTTGACGGTGACGCTGATCTGGACGGTGGCGCTGGTTTCGTCGGAGACGGTGGCCGCGTCGTCTTCGCGTGCGAGCGTACCGAGGTAGCAGACGACGCGGTCGGCGGCGCCAGCGATGGCGACGTGCTCGCAGACGCCGTTTCCGGCGGTCACGGTCGCCGAGTTGAAGCTCACCAGGTCGTTGCCGGCACCGTCGGCGGGGAGCACATCGGTGACGACGACGCCCGGTGCGTACGACGGGCCGTTGTTCTTGACGTCGATGGTGTAGAGGACGTCTTCACCGGCAACGACGGTCCCCGGCGGTGCATCGACGTTCTGCGGGTCGGGAACCGCGTTCTTGGTGATGCTGAGATTCGTCGGCAGCAGCGCGATGAACGGGCGGTGGCGGATGAGGCCGGTACCACCGAGGTCGATCTCGGGTGCGACGATCGCGCCGTCGAGGGTGACCGCGCCGCCGAAGCGGACGCGCTTGCGCTCGGGGGCGATGATCGTGCCTGGGAAGGTGGTGTCGCGGCTGACGTCGACATTCCCGCGGGAGCCGTCGAACAGCCAGAGGACGCGGTCGGGCCGCAGGCCCGGGTCGTTCGGATCGCTGCTGGCGAGAGTGATGGCGTTCTCGCCACCGACGCGCATCTTGCCGAGAACGCGCAGGATGACGATCGAATCCTCGAGACCCTCGAGGTTGATCGTGGTGTTGCGTCCCGTCGAGAGTTGCTCGAGGGAGCGGATGTGTGTTCCCGGAGTGTCGAAGCGCAGCGTCAGGTTGTCGTTGCCGCGCAGCTTGACCTGATCTTCGACGTGCACGGCCGGCGCCGCGGACAAGGGCAGGCCCGGGAGGTTGTCGGCCGTCAAGCGTGCGGGGTCGTTGGGATCAGCGAAGCGCGCCGCCTCGGCGAGAGCGCCGAGGCAGAAGTCGTAGGCGTTGGGACGCGACGACGGGTCGTTCGGGTCGAGAGTCCCGCCGGTGCGCACGAAGTTCGTGTTGAGCGGTGTCGCGTTCGGATCGTTCGCGTCGCCGAAGTCGATCTGCAGGCGAGCGCCGCAGATGTCGCCGGCGACGGCGGGCGCGGTCAGGCAGTCTTCGTCACTGACACAGGACTTCGCGCCGGACGGCACGCACAATCCGGCGCCGAGCCACCAGCTCTCGCCGTCGAGGATGACGTTGGGGTACGGCGCCCGCTTCTCGTTGCGGGTCGGATTGAGCACGCAACCGTTGCAGAACAGGCCGGCGCCGAGGTCGCCGAGATTGCGCGAATCGACGAAGCCGCGGCCGAAGCGAAGGTTGCCGACAGCGGCGACGTTACCTTCGAAGATGCCCTCGCGCCGCAGTTGGATGTCGTAGCCGCAGATCTCGGCGAAGCTGGCGCCGCCCGGGTAGGCGGCGGGGAGGCAATCGGCGTCGACGCTGCAGCTGCGGCCCTGCCCCTGACAGGCAGGCCGCGTCAGAATCGTATTCGGGTCGTTGTCGCGAGGGTCGGTCGAGGAGTAGCCCGTGAGGGTGTCCGGGCAGGCGCAGAGCCCGCCGGCGCAGGTGCCGGCGATGACGAAGTCGCTCGGAGCGACATCCATGCCGCTGCCTGTGGAATGGACGATTCGATACTCGCTGCCGGTGCGGATGCTGTTGCGTGCCGTCGGGTCGGTGCCGACGAGGACCTGGCGCTGCAGCTCGGTCAACGACGCGCACTCGGGATCTTCCGCGTCGGCGAGGCCGTCGCCGTCGTTGTCGAGGCCGTCTTCGCAGTGGTTGGTGCCGGAAATCGCGCACTCGGTCGCGCGCGACGCGATGTCGCCAGGACCGGAGACGACGAAGCCGAAGCGGCTTTCCTCCTGGAAGCCCGCCGCGGAGCAGCAGTCGCCGTCGAGCATGTTGCCGTCGCTGCACGCGATGCCCGCAGGTGCCTGGGCGGTGACCTTGGGTGGCGGCGATGCCGTCCAGATCCCCGAAGCGAGGATCGCGACGATCAGCGTGACCCCGAGCGGTCCCGCCACATAGGCACCCATCCGCGTGCGCCCGAGCAGGGCGACCAGCGATTTCTGCATGAGATCCCTCCCAGGCCGGCACTTTCCCCCCTCGAGAAAGCGCTGCGGCCCCCGACATTACGCACAGCAACTAGCTTGCCCAATGGCGGATAGTCCGAATGGGTGACGCGTGTCCAGCGAAATTTTAGAACGAAAACGGCGTTCCGGCCGGTACGGCCGCCGTGACTGCGGCCCGTCAGGGCAGCAAGAGGAAAGCGCTGAGGTCGGCGCTGGTGGTGCGCGCGTCGAGGTTGACGTCGGCACCGGGGCACGTCGGAGCGAACAACTCGGCCAGCAGCGGCCGCAGATCGGCGTCGCGGCTGCCGTCGCAATCGGCGTCGCCGACGAAGCCGACCGTGGGCGTCGGCGTCGCGGTCGGCGTCGGCGTCCGGGTGGGCGTTGGTGTGCGCGACGGCAACGGGGTTTGCGTCGGTGTCGCCGTCCGCGTCGGCGTGGCGGTGATCGTCGGCGTCGGTGTGATCGTCGGCGTCGCCGTGGGCGGCTCGGTGCACGGGAACGGGATCCGCTCGTTGAGGCACCCGAACGTCGGATCGCAAGAGTCGGTCGTGCAATTGCGGCCGTCGTCGCAGTCCTCGAACACGCACGCCGGCGAGCAGCCGTTGCAGTGCACCGGCGGGATCACACCGAGGTCGCAGGTCTCCGGGAACTCGACCACGCCGTTGCCGCATGTCGGACAGCCTACGCGACAGCCCGGCGGGTTGCGCAGGCGAATGCACGTCGGAAACGGATCGAGCAACGGTGGCGGATCGAAGGAGCCGCCCTGGAGGTTGGGCGGGCGCTCCTCGGCAAAGATCAGCGTGATCGTGCCGTCGTCGCCGTCGCCGATCGTCGCGCCGGCGTCGACCCGGCCGGCGATGCGCATCTCCTGGCGCGCGCTCAGATCGACGCCGCCGCCGTCAGGGGACGTGGCCGAGATGCGACTACCGGAGGCGATCTCGACGAAGCAGGCGTCGATGTCGACGTCACCCGCCGCGCCGCAGCCGTCGAAATCGCTGCAGTTTCCGCCCGCGACCAGGATCCGTCCGCCGAGCGTGAACCGGCCCGACGGCACCACGTCGCTGGCGCTGATCGTGATCGTACCGCCGAAGCTGCCGAACGACCGGCCCGTGGCGTTCAACTCACCCGAAATGGCAACGTCGCGGTCGGCCGCGATGTCGATCCCGGCGGCACCGAATCCGCCGCTGCTGCTGACGGATCCAGCAACCGTAATGTCGTGCGCGGCGGCGATGACCACGTCGCCACCACAACCCTCCGCGCCGCTGGCGCGCGCCGACAGGGAGCCGGACGACGTCACCAGCACCGAGCCGCTGGAGGTCGCGCCGACCTCGCCGCCCTGGCCGTCGGGCGAAGCGCCCTGGGCCTCGACCCGGGATTGAATGATCACGTCGCCGCGATCGGCGGCCAACTCGATCTGCCCACCGCAGCCGCCGGTACCTTCGTCGGGACCGTCACCATTGGCGAGCAGGGGGGAGGAAACGGTGAGGTTGCGGCCGGCCGCTGCATTGAAGACGCCCCCGCCGCCGGCTTCGCGGGTCGCGCTCAGGTCGGCGCCGGCGACGACGATGTCGCGCACGGCCTCGATGTCGATCGAGCCGGTGTCGGCGCCGCCGACGTCCACGGAAGCCGCGAGAAGCACGTCTCGCTCCGCCGACAGGCTGATCGCGCCGCCCTCGCTGCCGCTCATGTCGCCCGAGGCGGAGAGTAGCCCGGCCGCTTCGAGAACGATGTCGACACCGGCGTCGATGGTGATCTCACCGGCACGGCCGAACGTGCTCGTCTGGTTGGCGACCACGTTGCCGGCGATGCGCACGGTACCGCCGGCATTGATGCCGATGCAGCCGGTGACGTCGGAGGACGACAGATCGATCGCACCGCGGCCGGTGCCGCGCTCGATGACGACATCGCCGCTGGCGACGATGTCGACGAGCCCGAGCAAGGTGTCGGTACTGGTGATCGTGCCGCGGTTGGCGATGCGCAGGTCGCCGACGATGATGAACACGCTGCCGTCCAGAATGTCGAGGGTCGCCCCGGCGGCGATCACCACGGAGCGACCGCTGAAATCCAGAGTGCAATCGTCGCCGATTTCGAACGTTCGGGTGATCGTGCACGGACCCGTCCCGGCTGAGCACCCAGGGTCGGCCGCAATGATGTCGGCGGCGGTGCAAGCCGCGATCGCCGCAGCGGAAGAGGGGGCGAGCAGCGCGGCGATCGCGACGGTCGCGACGACGGCGACGAGTCGGAAGGGGTTCACAGGCACGGCTCCAGACCGAGGCGGCACTGGATGGCCTGCGCCGACTCGTCGGATGGAGCGTTGCCGGAGCCGGCGTTGGCGCCGGCATCGAACACCTCGTGGCCGTGGACGGCGATGCCTTCGTCGAAATTGCCGCTCGCCCAGTTTCCGTAGAAGCGCGCCCGGCTGGCGCTGCCGACGAGCCCGCCGCCGGCGTTGGCCGTTGCCTCGCAACCGCGGACGTCGAACTCGAGGCCATTCAGCGCAATGCCGCTGGCACGGTTGCCCGACGCGGCGCAATCGAACAGCAGATTACCGTCCCCCCAGAAGCGTATGCCGTCGGCGCCGTTGCCCTCGGCGCGCAGGGAGATGCCGCCCGCGGGTGCGCGCGCCAGAACCTCCGAGCCCATCAGGCTGACGCCGTGACGACCGTTCTGCCGTGCGACCACGCCCTCCAACGTCCAACCGTCGCCGCGCAGGAAGATTCCGTCGCGGCCAGCGTTCGTTACCTCGACGCCGCGCACCAGCCTTCCATCACCGTAGATGCGAACGCCGTCGCGGGCGGCGCCGTGGACTTGCAGGCCGTGGACCTCGGCGAGGCCGAAGCGGCGCGCCTGCGAGACCAGGCCGTCGCGAAACCCCTCGATGCGTCCGGGGCTACCGGACGCGAAGACGACGGCACCGCTCGCGCCGCCGTCGAGGATCCGGATGCCGACCCCGCGCCGACCACCGCGCAACGTCGCACCGGTGAGGTCGATGTGCAGCTGGGCCAGGCCGCGCGACGCGCGCACGAGCAGTGCATCGCCCGCGCAGCGTTCCCGCGTCACCGGGTCACCGGCGAGGGCGACGTCGCTGACGACGATGTCACCGCAACGGCAGGGGACGTCCTGGCCGCCGACGTCGTCGCCGCAAAGGCGTGCGTCGGCCGCGGACGCGGCGAGCACGATGAGCGCGGCGGCCGCGAAGCGGATGGCTCCGACAGCGGAGCGAGGGGACGATCTCATGGCAGGCGGCGGGCTCAGATCACATGGCCCGATCAGGGTCAACGTGCGGGCGTGGTTCGAGGCGGAAGAAACGCAGGCCGGCGACACAGGGCGGCCGGGCATCGTCGACGTCGCAACCCGTCGGCGGGCGGCGGGCGTCCTTGGTGTAAAAGACTGGCAACACGGAGGCGATCTCGTCGGCGCGCACCACCGGCACGGCGCGCACCGGGTAAATGCGATCGCCGAAACGCACCCGCGCGAGCGGGTCTGCCGCGAGGAAACCCCGCCACCGGCTCCAGCCACGGGGCATGGCTTCGACGTACAGCTGATCGCCGACGACGTAGTAGTGCACCTGCACCGAGTAGGGGTCGTCCGGCCGCGTCTCGATCACGACCGTGTCGTGGCCGGCCGCCACCGACCAATCGGCGCTGGGCTCGGTGCTGATCGTCCCGGACAGGCGTCCGCCGGCGAAGGGCCCCAGCGGGCCGTGGCAGGCGGAGAGGCCCAGCGCAGCGGCGACCATCCACGCCGCGGCCGCTTGGTGCCGGCTCATGCGCGCCCGCCGTTCGGTTGAAGTGCCGCCGCCATCTGGTCAACGTAGAAGGGGTGCCCGGGTCGCGCAAGGTCGTTTTCGTGCGCGCCGGGCGCGCGGGAAGGTTCTGGCACATGGCAATCGCACTCGACGACGACCGAGCCGAGCTGCTCGACGAGCTCGCGGCGGAGACGCAGCTCTTTTGCGGGCTCGACTACGACGGAACGCTGGCACCACTCGCCCCGACACCGGGCCAGGCCGTTCCCTTTCCGGGCACGGAAGGACTCCTCCGGCGACTCGCGGCGCGACCCGGGCGCGCGGTCGCGATCGTCACCGGTCGGGCGATCGACGACGTGCGCGCCTTTCTCGACCTCGACGAAGCGTACTACGTCGGCATCCACGGGCTCGAGCTCAAACGGCCGGGCGGCGCCGTCACCGACTCGAGCGCGGGCCGTCGGGCGCGCGAGATCCTGCCGGCGCTGATCCAGGAGTTGCGTGCCC
>CALJUJ010000710.1 GCA_937975525.1 uncultured bacterium | reverse complement strand
AGCAATTATCGAAATAATTCGAGCACTTCCCTTGGTGTCACCCCGATGAGTGCAACCCCCGCTCTCCCTTGCTCGAGTCTCGGCCACCCCTCTCGGCAGCTCGCCGCAACCCCGGCCCCCAAACGCCATGCCCCGGCCGCAACTCGGAGTCGGTCGCTGCGAATCGACTCGCAACCCGAATCGGCACTACCAGTACCTCCCCACGGCCAGAGGCAAACCGCTCAGTCGCGCCTCGCCGCCGACCGACCCGCGCCCATCCGCTCCATCGGCGCAGTCACCCCAGGCATTGCCCAGTTGACGGCCGGAGCGGCCAATCCCCAGCGTGGCAAGCTGTTTCCAGGATCGAAATCGACATCGTCGCTCGAGTTTGGCTCCGTGCAGGGTCGATCGTGAACCGATCCGACGACTCGTGCAGGTCCGCCCAGCGCCTACTGCGATCTTCCGGGAGCCTCCGTTGACAGGCGTTGGGCACCTAGACTACGCCACGGGCGGGGAAAACTAGCAGTGATGCGCCCATGGACGGGGGCCAGCAATCGAGACGCAACCGCAAACTACACCCGATGTATCGCCTCATGGCGCTCGTGGCAGTCGCTTCGGCCTATCCGTGCGTACGACTGCGACCCAAGCGAACCGATTGCTGTCAATGCCCTCGTCCGTACCGCGGCGAGTGTCTCGAGCGGGCGTGATCAAGACGATCAACCGAAGGAAGTAGCCATGACGCCAACGTTGCTTCGCAGGACTGAGTTCGGCCCCTCCTTGCTGTCGGCGGACCGATCGAATCTCCTCGGAAAACGAAGTGGCGCCGTCGTGCTCGGCATCCTTTGGACACTCTTCAGCACCGCACCGGGCGGGGCGACCACCGCTACGCCTTCGCCAACCCCCACGATCACGCAGTCGCCCGAGCGAGTTCTCGCGGACTCGATCGCTGATTTTTCAGCTACGCAGGCGGCGCCCGGCACCGGCGGGTGGTCGTATTTCTACTACGGCACGGATCCGTTTCGTCGGCTCCCGGTCTACTCGGAGCAGAGGCAGGCCTGGGTCGTAGACCCCGAGCGCTATCCCGCATATGCGACCTCCATCGACGCGGAGGGCGGGGTGCCGGGAGGATCGTTCTGGGACCCCTCTTCATCCGGAACGCAGTCGGTCGTTCGTCGATGGGAAAGTTCCTACAGCGGAACCATTCGCATCACCGGGAAACTGGCCAAACGCGACACGGCGTGCGGCAACGGCATCCGCGGTCGCATCGTCCAGGACGAGGACGGCGTCTTCGACAACGAGAGCGCAAACCTGTGGTCACGAATCGTCGACTTCGATGACGACGAAGGATTCGAGTTCGATGTCGTGACGACGGTTCGCAGTGGGACGCACATCGATTTCGTGCTGAACGCCTCCCGTGCGAATGCAGCGTGCGACTCGACCTCGTTTTCGGCACGCATCGTGACGGTCACAGCGGGGACGACGACCCCGACGCCCCGGCCTGCGTGCACCGGCCCCTCCGTCAGCAAGAGCGGAAGCCTCTGCCACAGCGAAACATGGCGCGCAGCCGATGGCTGGGTGCACATCACTGGCTCGGTTCGCATTGGAGCAGCGAGCTGTCCGGGCGACGCGAGCCCCACTCTAACGATCGAGCCCGGCGTCGAGATCTGCTTCAACGACGGCTTGGCCCTGGACGTCGAGAACGGAGCGCTCGTCGTTGCCGGCACCACGCAGAATCCCGTCGTGTTCACGTCCATGCCGACCAACCGCAATCCTGGCGCGTGGCAGGGGATCCGATTTCGGTCGACGGCCAGTGACGAGTCTCGCCTGGAACACACCTTGGTCGAATACGCTGCGGACGAGGCGGCGGGCGTGCGCGGGGTCGTTTCCGTCGACGGGAGCAATCCGACGATCAACGACCTGACGGTAGCCAAGAGTCGCATCACGAATTCTGCACTTGGGATCTGGCCGGACCGAGCGCTCGAGATACGGTCGGTCAAGCTTCTCCAGAACGTGCGCCGAGCGGGCATCAACGGACAGCACGCGCTCGAGGTCGGGAATCGCCCGGTACACGTGCTTGCGGCTTTGGTAGCCGAGAACGAGATGGGCGGCATCCGCTGCGACTCGACGTGTACCATCAGCGACTCGCAGGTTGGGGCGCTCTGGCTGCACGACGCGTATCGGCGATACGGCGGCAACTCCGGTCCCGGAATCCAAGTGGTGAGTGAGGCGCGAGGGAGCCTCATCGAAACGTCGGTGATCGAGGAAAACGGGGAAACGGGGATTCAGACCAGCGCAAGTGGCATACGGATCGAGCGCAGTCGAATCACGCGCAACCTCGGCTCCGGAGTTCTCTCGTTCACCGGCGGTGACGACACGACGATCGCTCAAAGCTGCTTCGAAGCCAACGGGTCGCAGGTCACCCAAGGGGCGGGACGGGCCGTCCGCTTCCATCGACGTGGAGAGATTCGTTCCAGCACGATCGTCGGGCATGCCGGCACGGCAGTCTCGGTCGACGGCAACGCCGGGGGGACGGCGATCTCGCGGAACAAGCTGGGCGGCAACCTTCAGTGGGTCGTGAGCTACGACCAGCCGGCAACCGCTCCGGAGATCGACGCCACGGAGAACTGGTGGGGTACGATCTCGCCGACGACGATGGGACCAAGGGATCGCATCCATTCGCGAGTGCTCGATGGTTACTGGGATGCTCTGCGCCCATTCGTCGATTCGACCGACGCTCGTGTCGACCCGATCCCCGACGCGCCTGCGGATTGCGGGCAACGGAGATTCGATGAAGTTCCGGCCGACCACTGGCGCGGCGAGTATTGGAACAACACCGAGAGCTACGGTCCGCCCCGCATGGTCCGCAACGAAGGAGTCGGCGACCTTTCGTTGGATTTCGGCTTCGGCAGCCCCGGGCTCGAGAACGGAGTCAACGACGATTACATTTCCGCACGATTTAGCCGGGAGATCGAGGTCCCTGAACGGAGCGTTCTCCGCCTGAATCTCCGATTCGACGATCTAGTTCGGATCTGGGTCGATGATCTCGGAACAGCGGAGGACGACGACACACCGCCGCTGTTCCTCGGCGCGTGCTTCGCGTCCTGCCCCGCCCAGGACGCAACCTGTTGTCCGCGCGACGAGTCCCTTTCGGTCGAATTGTCGCCGGGCCGCCATCGGCTCGTGGTGGAGTTCGAGGAGCCAACGCACGGGGGTTTCGTGGAGCTGGCGTACGTAGTCTCTTCCCTGGCGACGCCGACACCGACAGCCACGCGCACGCCCTCTTCCACCGCGATCCGCACGGAGACTCCGACGGCTCTACCGGCTGCTTCCGATACACCGACTGCGACCGCGACACCGACCACCTCCGCGTCGTTCACAGCTACAGCTACGAGTACGGCGACGTCGACCGCGATAAGCACGCCCGAGCCCATGCTGCAATTGCTCGTCGGTGACGCCTACGGCGCACCCGGGCAGCGCAAGCCCGTCGAGGTGATGATGGATGGGGGGAACAGTGAAGTTGTAGGCGTTCAGCTGCAGATCGATTTCACCGACCCGGTGCAGATCGCGACGCAGAACGGCGGCGGTCCAGCATGCGAGGTGAACCCGGCGATCGCCAAGGAAGCGTCGGAGTTCGAGTTCGTTCCTGCCGAATGCTCGGCGGACGCCTGCACTGGCGTCTTGGCGCTGATCGTCTCGACCGAAAACTTCACTCCCCTTCCGGAAGACACCTGGCTGTTTCGCTGCTTCGCGCAGATTCACCCCGAGGCGACCTTCGGCACGCAGCGGCTCGAATGCACCGATACGCGGGCCTCCGACGCCGAGGGCGCCTTGATCTCGGCCGGCTGCCGTGGAGGGCTGGTGACGATCGGCGAATCGAGGTGTGCGGCCGATTGCGACGGAGACGACGAGGTGCAGGTCGACGAGCTCACGCGAATGATCTCGATGGCTCTCGGGGTGGTTCAGATCAGGGCTTGCCCAGCGGGAGACGCCAATCACGACGGACGGATCACCGTCGAGGAAATCGTCGGCGCAGTGAACGTTGCGCTCAACGGGTGTTGAGTCTGCTGGAACCGTATCGACCGTCGTTCGGCTGGATCGAATTGCCAGCGGCGGCTCGAACCGCCCGGCTCATCGGCTCCCGCTCGAGCAACGTACTTCCTTCGGTCGCCGCCCAGCCGCTCGATTCGTGCCCGAAACACCGTCGCCCAACGCCCGAAAAGTCCTTCGTGGGGCTCGATTCTCGAGCGACGGGAGGGGCTTCGACTGGAGCCACCTCGGTGGCTCGTCTCGACAGGCGAACACCCGAACGTACTGGGTGCTGGCCTACGTCGATCTGCGCACGAGGAAGCGACGGGTACAGTCCCCATGCGGCGAAAGCATCCTTCGGGCCGCTACGCGGCCATGGGGACTGCACCCGTTCGTCGTCTTCGAGGTCGAGATGATTAACGACCCAGGACTGCCAGGGCTTGCACGACGAGTGGATCCCGCCGATCGGTGTAAATTTACGATTGGATCTTGGAAAATTCATGCCCTGGACATAGAATTACGACATGCAGCTCGCGCGCTTCGCCCGCGACGCGGTCGCCCGCGCACTCGACGTCTTCCGCGTCGTCGCCCTCACCGGGCCGCGCCAATCGGGCAAGACCACCCTCGTTCGCGAACTCAGCGACCACGGTGGACGCTCCTTCGTCTCACTCGACGACCTCACCGCGCTCGACAGCGCCCTTCGCGACCCCCGCTCCTTCGTCGACGGCCTGTCCGTACCCGCGACCATCGACGAGATCCAGCGGGCCCCGGACCTCCTGCTCGAGATCAAACGCAGGGTCGACCGCGACCGCCGGCGCGGCGCTTTTCTCCTGACCGGATCGTCCGATCCCCTCACCGCCGGCAAGCTGCGCGACAGCCTCGCCGGGCGCATGGCGTTGCTGTCGCTCCGCCCCCTCGCCTTCGCCGAGCAAGCGGGCCAGCCCCTGCGGAGCCCCTTGGACCGCCTCGACGAGCTCGCCTCCGTCGAGGAGCTCGCGTCACACCTCGGCGGCAGCAGCCACGAGCCGCTCGACATCGCATCCCTCGTGCTCGCCGGCGGCTATCCCGAGGCCGTCCTCGACATTTCCCCCGCGTCGCGACCGCTGTGGTTCGAGCACTACACCCGAACCTATCTCGAGCGCGACGTTCCCAACCTGGTGCGCACGGACGATCCCGCGAACTTCCTGCGCTTCGTGCGGCTGATCGCGGCGAACACCGCGCAAGTCGTCAACCAATCGCGACTGGCGAGCGACCTCGGCGTGACGTCGGACACCGTCCGGCGCTGGCTCGGCGTGCTCGAGCGCAGCTACGTCGCCCAGCCCCTGCTGCCCTTCTGGCGCAACGTTCGCAAGCGCCTCACGAAGGCGCCCAAGGTGCACTTCATCGACTCGGGTCTGGCGGCACATCTGGCAGGGATCCGGTCGTGGCCCCAGGCGGTCGAGCAGAACGCCGCGGGGCATCTGCTGGAAACCTGGGTGCACCATCAACTGCAGGTCTACATCAGCGCGAGCCCGACGCCACCGCAACTGCACTTCTTTCGGTCGGCGCGCGGCGAAGAATGCGATTTCGTCGTCGACGGAAGCTGGCCCCTGCCAATCGAGGTCAAGAGCAGCCGCACGCTGCGCGCGCACGACGCTGCCGGCGTCGTGGCGTTCCTATCGACGTTCCGCAGCGCGCGCTTCGGCCTGGTTCTCTATCCCGGCGAGGAGCTCGTGCCGCTCGCCGAGCGCGTCGCCGCCGTTCCCATGCGATCGTTCTTTGACCCGCGTCGCCGTTGACCGCCCAGGGGAACCTCAAGAACACACCGGCTCCCTCGAAGGCTGAACCAACCCGAGGGAAGCTCACTCCGAGAAGGGAATCCCAAGAATTCCCTTCTCGGACGGATCAACGCCCACCTGGACAGCTAGACCAGAATCCTCTCCAACGATATACGCGATAGTCGAGGTATCTACTTGTGAGCATACTCCGCGCAGGCATCCGAGCGTACAAGGCGACCGACAGAGCCACCAAGCAAGCCGAGCGCGAGCGCCAGAGACGTGCCCGTGAACATGAGCACCAGCGGCGGGTGGCCCAGCGCAGAGAGCGCGAGATGGAACGGGCCCTAGCCAAGCACCAAAAGAACGTCGACCGAAGCGAGAAGCAGGCCCAAAAGGCTGCGCTCGAGAAACTCCAGCAAGCTGAGCGCAAGTCGTTCGACAAGCGCTGCAAGGCTCGCGCAGAGATGCGCAACCGAGTCCTCAACCAAGTCCTGAGGTGACCAACATGGCGAGCGGTCCTCTAGCCGAACTTCCACTTGTCATCTGGGTGGCA
>CALJUJ010000709.1 GCA_937975525.1 uncultured bacterium | reverse complement strand
CGCACGCCTTGGGTGTTGCGCCCGAGCAGCGAGATGTCCTTGACCGGTGTGCGGATCACCTTGCCGCCGTCGGTGATGAGCATCACGTCCTGGTCCTCGGCGACGAGGCGCACGCCGACGACGGGTCCGGTGCGCTGCGTGACGTTCATCGTCAGGATTCCCTTGCCGCCGCGACCGGTGAGCCGGTACTCGGCGACCTCGGTACGTTTCCCGTAGCCCTTCTCCGAAGCGACCAGCAGGCTCTCGTTCTCGGAGACGATGTCGCAGCCGACGACGGCGTCGTCCTCGCCGAGGCGGATGCCGCGCACGCCGGCACCGTTGCGGCCCATGGCGCGTACGTCGCTCTCGTCGAAGCGGATCGCCTGGCCCTGGCGTGTCGACAGGATCACCTCCTGGTTGCCATCGGTGAGCCGGGCGGCGATGAGCTCGTCGCCGTCGTCGAGGTGGATGGCGATGATTCCGGCGCGGCGCGGGTTCGCGTAGGCCATCAGATCGGTCTTCTTGACGGTGCCGTTGCGCGTCGAGAACAGGATGTAGCGCCCCTCTTCGAATTCGCGCACCGGTAGAAAAGCCGAGATCTTCTCGTCGGGCGCCAGCTCCAGCAGGTTGGCGACGCTGCGCCCGCGCGCGGCGCGGCTCCCGTGGGGGATCTCGTAGACCTTGCGCGAGAACACCTTGCCGGTCGTCGTGAAGAACAGCACGAACGCGTGCGTCGACGCGATGAAGAGGTCTTCGACGAAGTCGGTTTCCTTCGTCGCCGCGCCGAGACGGCCGCGGCCGCCGCGGCGTTGGGCGCGGTACTCGCTGACGGGATTCCGCTTGACGTAGCCCTCGTGCGAGAGGGTGACGACGACGTCTTCCTCTTCGATCAGGTCTTCGACGGTGATGTCGCTCGACGCGTCGACGATTTCGGTGCGCCGCGGGTTGGCGTGCAGCGCCTTCACCTCGCGCGATTCCTCGACGATGATCTTGTACACCTCGCGCTCGTCGCCGAGGATCTCCCGGTAGCGGGCAATCTGCTGCATCACCTGATCGCGTTCTTCGAGGATCTTGTCGCGCTCGAGGCCGGTCAGGCGCTGCAGGCGCATGTCGAGGATCGCCTGCGCTTGGATCGCCGAAAGGCCGAAGCGGTCGACGAGGCCCTGCTTCGCCGTCGCCGGGTCGGGCGCGGCGCGGATCAGCGCGATGACGGCATCGAGGTTGTCGAGGGCGATCTTGAGGCCCTCGAGGATGTGCAGTCGCTCCTCGGCCTTGCGCAGCTCGTACGCGGTACGCCGGGTCACGACCTCGCGGCGATGCTCGACGAAGACCTGCAGCGCCTGTTTCAGATCGAGCAAGCGCGGGCGGCCGTCGACGATGGCCAGCATGATGATGCCGAACGACTCCTGCATCGGCGTCTGCTTGTACAGCTGGTTGAGGACGATCTCCGGATTGGCGTCGCGCTTGAGGTCGATGACGACGCGCATGCCCTGGCGCGAGGACTCGTCGCGAAGGTCGGAGATGCCCTCGATCTTCTTGTCGTTGACGAGCTCGGCGATCCGTTCGAGCAGACGTGCCTTGTTCACCTGGTAGGGAATCTCGGTGACGATGATCGTCTCGCGTCCGTTCTTCGGATTCTCCTCGACCTCGGTGCGCGCGCGCAGCTGCAGGATTCCGCGCCCGGTGAGATAGGCCTGCTGGATCGCCTGCCGTCCATAGATGAAGCCGGCGGTCGGGAAATCGGGGCCGGGCACGAGCTGCAGCAGCTCGGCGATGGTGATGTCGGGGTTCTCGATCAGAGCCACGACCGCATCGCAGACCTCGCCGAGGTTGTGCGGCGGGATGTTGGTGGCCATGCCCACGGCGATGCCTGCCGAGCCGTTGACGAGGAGATTGGGGATGCGTGCCGGCAGCACCCGCGGCTCGCGCAGGGTCTCGTCGTAGTTCGGTGCGAAGTCGACCGTTTCCTTGTCGAGGTCGGCGAGCATCTCCGAGGCGATGCGCGCCATGCGCACCTCGGTGTAGCGCATCGCCGCCGCCGGGTCGCCGTCGACGGAGCCGAAGTTGCCCTGGCCGTCCACCAGGGGATGGCGCATCGAGAAATCCTGCGCCATGCGCACCATGGTGTCGTAGACGGCAGTGTCGCCGTGCGGGTGGTACTTACCGATGACGTCACCGACGACGCGGGCGGACTTCTTGTAAGGCCGATTCCACTCGTTGCCGAGATCGTACATGGCGTACAGAACACGGCGGTGCACCGGTTTGAGCCCGTCGCGGGCGTCGGGCAGGGCGCGACTGATGATGACCGACATGGCGTAGTCCATGAAGGACTGACGCACTTCGTCTTCGATGTTGACCGGTACGGTACGGGTGGGAGTGTCCATCTATTCGGCGCCCTTCGTCCTCGGTGGCCGCGACGGGCGCGGCTCGGGTCTAGCGTCGAGTGATCGCGAAAACGGGGCGTGCACGATCAAACGTCCAAGTTGCGCACGTTGAGTGCGTTCTCCTGGATGAACTTCCGGCGCGGCTCCACCTCGTCTCCCATCAGGGTCGAGAAGATGAGGTCGGACTCCACCGCGTCCTGGATCTTGACTTGCAGCAGCGTTCGCATCTCCGGGTCCATCGTCGTCTCCCACAGTTGCTCGGGGTTCATCTCGCCGAGGCCCTTGTAGCGCTGGATGTCGACGCCCTTGCGCGCGCCGCCAACGATCTGTGCGACGACCTCGCGCAACGTCTTGATGGTCGCTTCCTCTTCGCCTTCGACGACGACGAACGGCGGCTTGCCCAGCGCACGCAGCTCGGTGGACAGGCGCCGCAGCTCGGCGAACTCCGGGCTCGAGCAGAAGCCGTGGTCGATGACGGTCTTCTCCTGGCTGCCGTTGGCGCGGGTGCGCACCACCAGTCGCAAGCAGGCATGCTCGGCATCCTCCTCGACCTCGTTCGAAACCGGTTCGAGGTCGGGGGCGACGTCCTCGATGCGCGATTTGGCCTCGGCGGCGATGCTGGTGAGAGTCTCGCGATCGCCGAGGGCTTCGAGCGACATGCGGTCGTCGCGCAGCAGCGCGGCGACGACGTGGCGGTTCTTGCGCAGCCGCTCGACGGAATCGAGGATGCGCTCGAGGTGCAGGACCTTCTTGACCGCGTTGCGCAACGGCACGCCGGTGATACCGGACCCGCCTTCGTGGGAACGCACGGTCACGTTCTCCGTGCCCCCCTCGATGAGGAAGTCCTCGAGCGCGGTGTCGTCCTTGAGGTAGCCGATCTTCTTGCCCTTCTTCACGCGGTAGAGCGGCGGTTGGGCGATGAAGACGTACCCTCGTTCGATGAGCTCGTTGAGCTGGCGATAGAACAGGGTCAGCAGCAGCGTGCGGATGTGGGAGCCGTCGACGTCGGCGTCGGTCATGATGATGATCTTGTGGTAGCGCAGCTTCGCGAGGTCGCGGTCGCCCGGCTCCTTGCCGAAACCGGTGCCCAGCGCGGTGATCAGCAAGCGGATCTCCTGCGACGACAGCATCTTGTCGTAGCGCGCCTTCTCGACGTTGAGGATCTTTCCGCGCAACGGCAGCACCGCTTGGTTGCTGCGGTCGCGGCCCTGCTTGGCCGAGCCGCCGGCGGAGTCGCCCTCGACCAGGAACAGCTCCGACTTCGCGGGATCGCGTTCCTGGCAGTCGGCGAGCTTGCCCGGCAGGGAACCGGAGTCGAGCGCACCCTTGCGGCGGGCCAGGTCCTTCGCCTTGCGCGTCGCCTCGCGCACCCGCGCCGCGTCGACGCCCTTCATGACGATCTTCTTCGCCTCGGTCGGGTGCTCCTCGAAGTACTCGGCGAGCTTTTCGTTGACGAGAGCCTCGACGAGACCCTTGACCTCGCTGTTGCCGAGCTTGGTCTTGGTCTGGCCTTCGAACTGGGGCTCGGGAACCTTGGCGCTGATCACGGCGGTGAGTCCCTCGCGCACGTCTTCGCCCTGGAGCGCCTCACCGTCTTTCTTGAAGAGCTTGTTCGCGGTGGCGTAGGCGTTGACCGTGCGGGTGAGCGCCGAACGCAGCCCACTCAGGTGGGTGCCGCCTTCGATGGTGTTGATGTTGTTGGCGAAGGTGAAGATGTTCTCGGCGTAGCCCTCGTTCCACTGCATCGCCAACTCGATCTGAACCGTCGGTGCCGGTTTGTCGGGGTCGCCGCTCTCGCTGACCGCGCGTTCGCCGCTCAAGTAGATCACGCCATCGTGGATCGGCGTCTTGGTCTCGTTGAGCAGCTTGACGAACTCCTCGATACCGCCTTCGTAGAAGAACTCGTGGCTCTTCTTCACCCGCTGGTCTTCGATCGTGATGCGAATGCCGCGGTTCAGGAAGGCCAACTCGCGCAGACGCTGTGAGAGGATCTCGAAGCTGAAGTCGGTCTTCTCGAAGATCAACGGATCGGCTTTGAACGTCACCGTGGTGCCGCGTTGCGTCGTGGTGCCGATCTCGGCCAGCGGTCCGAGCGGCTTCCCACGGCTGTACTTCTGCGTGTAGACCTTGCCGGCGCGCTTGATCTCGACTTCGAGGCTCTCGCTGAGGGCGTTGACGACACTGACGCCGACGCCGTGAAGACCGCCCGATACCGCGTAGACGTCCTTCTCGAACTTGCCTCCCGCGTGGAGCTTGGTGAGCACCACCTCGGCCGCCGAGACGCCTTCCGTCTTGTGGATGTCGACCGGGATGCCGCGACCGTCGTCGGTCACGGTCACCGAAGAGTCGATGTGGATGACGACCTCGATGTTCTTGCAATGCCCGGCAAGTGCCTCGTCCACCGAGTTGTCGACGACCTCGAAGACGAGGTGGTTGAGGCCACGCTCGCTGGTATCGCCGATGTACATGCCGGGGCGCTTGCGTACCGCTTCGAGCCCCTCGAGAACGCGAATCTGCTCCGCGTCGTATTGACCGATCTTCGACACTGCCTTCCCCTGGTCCGCTCAGAGTCGCATCGGCATGACGACGTACAGGAAATCTGCGTCGCCGACCGTGCGGATGACTCCGGGACTCACATCGTCGTTGAAGCTCATCTCGACCTGGTTGTCCCCCGGCAGGACCGCGAGAACGTCCATCAGGTAGCGGGCGTTGAAGCCGATCGACACCGGCTCGGCATCGAAGTCGACGGTGACTTCCTCGTTCGCCTCACCGAAGTCCGGATTCATCGACGAAACCTCCATCTTGCCATTCTCGATCTGCAGGCGAACGCCGCGGTTGCGCTCGCTCGAAACCACGGAGACGCGGCGGAGCGAAGCAAGAAACTCGTCGATGCCCACGGTCATGACGCGCGGCGATTTCTTGGGAACCACCTGGTTGTAGTCCGGGAACTCTCCTTCGACGAGGCGCATCGCCAGCTCGACTCCGCCTTGCGCGGTGTGGGCGATGCCGCCGCCGATCGTCAGATCGATGTCCTCGTCGCTACCTTCGATGACCTTGGAGATTTCGTTCACTCCCTTGCGGGGCAGGATGATTCCCTCGCCCTGACCCACCCCCTCCACGGGCCGCGTGATCATGCTCAGGCGGTGGCCGTCGGTGGCGACGGCGCGGATCTGACCGGCGGCGGGTCGCTCGAGAAAGATTCCGCTCAGGTTGAGGCGAGTTTCGTCCAGCGACACCGCGAACAACGTGCGCGTGACGATCTCACGGAACAAATCAGCGGGAATCCGTACCTTCGCTTCGGGATCATTGCCGCGCGCCGCGGGCATCGCCGGGAACTCTTTCGGATCCAGCCCGACGATGCGGAACCGCGACTTGCCCGAGGCGACCGCGATCCAGTTGTTGTCGAGAGACTTGATCGCCAGCGGACCTTCGGGACATTCGCGCACGATCTCGTAGAGCTTGCGGGCTGCGGTGGTGATGGCTCCGCTGTTCTTCACGTCGGCGGCACACAGGCGGCGCACCCCGACTTCCTGGTCCGTGGCCGAGATGATCACGCCTTCGTTGCTCGCCTCGAGCAGCACGTTGGCGAGAATCGGAATGGTGGTGCGGCGCTCGACGATGCCCTGGGTCAGGTGCAGGCCTTGCAGCAACTCGTCGCGTTCGATCGAGAACTCCATGGTGTCGGTGATCCCCCTTTCTCTATCGATAGAGAATAAAGAATTCGTAGGAGAAGTAGGGCCTGTGGATATGTGAGGAACCGCTCCAGGAGCGGCTGCCGGGCCACTGCGGATGTGGAGAAGGCGGGTACGGAGAGGACGCGCACTGGATCGAACACGGTTTCATCCCCACCTCCTCACAACCTCTCCCCCATGTTTCCATAGGGCTCTCCACCGGTTTCTAACATGCGGGCTATGCGTTCGACAGCCGAGCGCAGAGCGGGATCCTGCTTGATCC
>CALJUJ010000708.1 GCA_937975525.1 uncultured bacterium | reverse complement strand
CAGATCGATGCTGCGTCGAATGCGCAGATCGACGAGATCGCCGCTGCGCTGCTCGATCTGGGAAGTGATCGAATCGCGATCGAGGGGCACACCGACGAGGTGGGCGACGCGGCGTACAATCAAGCGCTCTCCGAACGGCGGGCGCGGTCCGTCACCGATGCGCTGGTGGATCGCGGCGTGCCTCGCCAGCGACTCGCGGCACGTGGCTACGGTGAGAGCCGCCCGATCGCCGGGGTCGACGGATCGTCCGTGGAGGGAAGGGCGCGGCATCGACGAGTCGAAATCGTCAACCTCGGACCGTCGGCGAGCGTGCCAGGCGAAGACGCCCCGCTGAGCGTGGCCTTGCGCGTGATGTACGGCCCGCCCGAGAGGCAAGTCCAGGTGGCCCCGGGAGGTACCCTGACGGGGGCCGGGCCCTTGGCCGTCCGCTTCGTGCCGAGCCGTCGTTCGTACGTCTACATCTATCAGCGCGATGCCACCGGAATCAGCCCGGTGTTTCCCGACCCGGACGTCGGCGAGAGCGTCAACCCCGTCGAAGGGGGGCGCGAGTACCGTATCCCCGAGGCGGGGCTGGGCTACTGGCTCACTGGGCCGAAGGGCCCTGGGTCCATCCATGTGGTCGCAGCGCTGCAAGAGCTCGCCGATCCACTGGCCCATCTGGAGTCGCAACGTGGGCCGGCAGCTGGGACCCGGGCCGACCTCCCGGCCGTCTTCCGTTTCGAGCTTCCGTACGAGCACCGCTGAACGTCGCGGGCACCTCGGTCATCCGCCATGGCTCCGCCGACACCCGTGACGAACGTGCTGGACGTTGCCGGCCCGGGCAAGCCGCCACCGCAGCGACTCGGCGACTTCGAGCTGCGCGAGGTCATCGGCGCCGGCGGCATGGGGACCGTCTACAAGGCGTTGCAGCTGAGCTTGCTGCGTGAAGTCGCCGTCAAGGTGCTGCAGCCGCATCTTTCGAGCTCGCCCGGCCTGCTGCAACGGTTCCGTCGCGAGGCGCACGCGGTCGGCCAGTTGAGTCACGATCACATCGTTCGCGGCATCACGGCCGGCTTCGAGCATGGGTGGCACTACATCGCGATGGAGCTGATCGACGGTGTCGGGGCTGATCACTTCGTCCGTGATGGCGGCCGCCTGTCGGTCGGCAACGGCGTGCGCATCGGCATCGACGTCGCCCGCGCGCTCGCCTGCGCCCATGCGAAGAACATCGTCCACCGCGACCTGAAGCCGTCCAACGTGCTGATCGGGCGCGACGGGGCGGTCAAGTTGACTGATCTCGGCATCGCCAAGTTGCTCGCCGACGACGAAGGGCTGACCAAGGTCGGTGGCCAGCTCGGCACGCCTTCGTACATGGCGCCCGAGCAGGAGGAGAACCCGGCGAAGACCGATCCGCGCAGCGACGTCTTCAGCCTCGGCGTCACCCTCTATCACCTTCTCGCGGGCCGACGTCCCTTCCCGCAGGATGCCGAGGAACGCACCCAGGCGCGTCGCGAAGGGCGATTCCCACGCCTGCGCAAGGTCAATCGAGCGGTCCCGGCGAAGCTCGACCGGATCATCACGCGGATGCTCACGCCTTCGCCGGCGCAGCGGTTCTCCAGCGCGGAAGAAGTCGCAGCGGCGCTCGAGCACACGGGGCTGGCGAATGCGAAGTTCCTCTGGCCGAGCGGCGAGGAGGACGACCCCGCATGCGGCTGGCGAGAGCGCGTCCGGCGACACGTGCAGGCGCACGGCCGAGCAGCGGCGAGCATGGCGGTCGTCGCGCTCTCGTTGGCGGCCGGTGCGTGGTTCCTGGCCACGCAGCAAGGGGGCGGGGCTTCGGGTGGACGAGTGGACGAGCTTCCGGAGCCGACCCCGGCGCTGGCCGCCGTCCTCGATCGCAGTGGCGACGATGCGCCGATTGTCGAGGGAATCTTGGCGGCTCGGCCCGACGCGGTGCAGCGGCAGTCGCTGCTCACCGAGCTCGATGCGGGCGCCGTCCTGCTGCTCCAGTACCAGACGGCGCAGCCACGCTTCACCAGCGAACCGGTCGCCCTGGGCAAGGACGTCACGCCGTCGCTCACACCGGCGGACAACTATCGCCTCGGCGTGCGCGTCGGGCGGGAGTGCATCGTCCACGTGCTGCAAATCGATGCGTCGAACGAGGTGAGTCTTCTCATGCCCAGCGCCGAGTGGACCCCAGGGTCCGACAACCCGCTGCGACCCGACGTGATTCACTGGATTCCGACGCCCGCCGACCTCGATCGGCGACGATGGCTCCACCTGGCCGGAGAGCCCGGTGACGAGCTGCTGGTTCTCGCGGCCGCAGATCGGCCCATCGTCGACGTCGCGGAGCTCGAGCGCCGCTTGCAAGCCGACCCGAGCGGTACCCGCGAGCGACTGCGTGCCGAGGACAGCGGACTGCTCTGGCTAGACGGCGAACCGGAGGGTTGCTTCGCCGATGGCCGCGGCATGCGGACGTACTCGCTGCTGCACCGTCCTGGCTGATGCTCCCGGCGCGTCGCTTCCCACCGGTGAAGCGACGCGGCCCGCTCGATGGGCGAGGCCGAGCAGCAATCCCGCCGACGAGTTGCCGGGGTAGCCGCCTGGTCGCGGACGGCTCCGCTGGGCCTGCGGAATCGACGGGTCGACCGTTGCCGAAGCCGTCGTCGTGGACGGCAACGCTGCGAGGGCGTAGGAAGACGCACATGAGCGAGATCCACGGCAGCGACGGTGCACGCCAGGTTCATGCCTTCGATGACGAGCTGGGACGGCTCGACGCGGTGGCGACGGCGGCCGCCGTCCGCTCGCGCGAGATCCATCCGCGCGAAGCAGTCGCCGCTGCCATCGCTCGAGCGGAGCGCCTCGAGCCGGCGCTGCGGGCGATCGCGACGGCCGATTTCGAGCGTGCGCGCGAAGCGAGCGGGAGTGACGCGAGCGGGCCGTTCGCCGGCGTGCCCACGTTCATCAAGGACGTGATCGACGTCGCCGGGTTGGCGACGCGGCAGGGATCGCAGGCGCTCGAAGGCGCGCGGCCGGCGCGGCGTTCCGCCGCCGTCGCCCAGCAGATGTTCGACATGGGGATGCTGTGCCTGGGTAAGACGACGCTGCCCGAGTTCGGCTTGACGCCATCGACGGAGTTCCCCCACGTCGAGCCGACCCGCAATCCGTGGAACCTGGCGCATACCGCGGGCGGATCTTCGGGCGGTGCGGCGGCTCTCGTCGCAGCGGGCGTCGTGCCGATCGCGCACGCCGCCGACGGCGGCGGCTCGATCCGAATCCCCGCGGCATGTTGCGGCCTCGTCGGCCTGAAGCCGACGCGCGGCCGCTTGGTGACGCCTCCCGAGGCGGCACGCATGCCCGTGAACATCGTCGTCGACGGAGTGCTCACGCGCTCCGTGCGCGACACCGCACTCTACTTCGCGGAGGCCGAGAAGCGGTTCCGCAACCCCAAGCTCCCGGCAGTGGGCCACGTGGCGGCGCCGCCGCAGCGCCGCCTGCGCATCGGTGCTCTGTTCGCTTCACCCACCGGATGCACGGTCGATGCGGCGACGCGCCAGGGCTTCGAGTCCACGATCGCGCTGCTCGAGGATCTCGGCCACCGAGTCGATGCGATCGAGTCGCCGGTGTCGGCGCAGTTCGGGGAGGACTTCACCCACTACTACGGCCTGCTCGCGTTCGCCGTGAGCCGCGCCGGCAAACGCCTGTTCGATCCGAGCTTTCGCGCCGACAAGCTGACCGATCTCACGCGCGGGCTCGCCGCCCGCTTTCGTCGTGAGATTCTCAAGACCCCCGGCGCCTTGTTGCGCTTGCGGCGCAGTCACCGTCCGTACGCGGAGGTCTTTCGTACCTACGACGTCGTGCTGTCGCCGACGGTGGCGCAGGTCTCGCCGCTGGTCGGACACCTGTGCATGAGCTTGCCTTTCGATGTGCTGTTCCCGCGCGTCGTCGAGTGGGTCGGCTACACGCCGCTCGCCAACGCCACGGGCGCTCCGTCGATCAGTCTTCCGCTCGGGCACGACGATGCGAACGACCTGCCGGTGGGGATGATGTTCAGTGCAGCGGTCGGCCAGGATGCTCTGCTGCTGGAGCTCGCGACGGAGATCGAGCAGGCGCGTCCCTGGCGTCGCCTCGGTTGATTCGAGAGCGAGGCGACGCCGCAGCCGGTTCACCCGGCGGTGCTACCGTCTCCGGGAGCCGCGCCGTCGCGGGCGAGCCAGGCCTCGAGCAACTCGTTGACCTTTTCCGGAGCCTCTTGCTGAACCCAGTGGCTGACGCCCGGGAGGTAGTGCAGCGTGAGATCGCGCACCAGCTCGTCGGTGCCGTACGTGAGCTCCTTGCCCAGGGCGACGTCGTGTTCGCCCCAGATCATCAACGTCGGCACCTCGAGCAGCGGTGGTGCGGCGATCAAGCGCTCGAGCGCCGGGTCGAGGCGGCGCATGGCCCGGTACCAGTTGAGCATCGCGGTCAGCGCGCCCGGCTGCAGCGCCTGCGCCGCGTAGACGTCGAGGACCTCGTCGGGGAAGCGTTCGGGCGCGAGGGACGAGCGACGAAAGGCGTCGCGAACGGCACGCGCGCCGCGGGCGCCGAGCAGCTTCTCGGGAAGCCACGGGATCTGGAAGAGAAAGACGTACCAGGAGCGCCGCAGTTGGGCCCAGGTGCGGCCCCGCCGGCGGAAGCAGGTCGGATGCGGTAGGTTCATGACCACGAGGCGGTCGATGGGGCGGATGCGCATCAGGGCGCTCATCCACGCGACGGCGCCGCCCCAGTCGTGTCCGATCAGGGTGATGCGTTGCTTGCCCGACGCGTCGATCAGGCGTGCGACATCGTCGACGAGGATCTCGATGCGGTAGTCGTCGATTCGCGGAAATCGCGTCGTGTGGCCGTAGCCGCGCTG
>CALJUJ010000707.1 GCA_937975525.1 uncultured bacterium | reverse complement strand
GCCTGCGGCCGGGCGACCGGCTGGAGATCAACGGTGCTTTGAGTGGCACGGACAGCGATCGCTTCCGGACACTGCCGGGTTCGGTGGTTCGCCTGCGCATCGTGATCGAACACGAGACGACGAAGGACGTCGATCTAGGCGTTCTGCAGGTCGATCCCGCCACGGGCAACTTCACGGCGGTCGATGCATGCACGAGCTCGTCGAACCCCGAGCAGTGCGAGGTGGTGTTGGCGGCTCGCGAAACGCAGCTGGGGCTCGCGGAGTTCAACGGTGAGAGCACGCCGTACCGTTTCACGATCGAGGTGTTCGCGCCGTGAGCGCGAGCTCGGCGGGAGCCATGGAGAAGAGCATGAATAAAGCAAGCGCGCCGACGGAGAAGAAGCGGATGCTGCTGGGGCTGCTTTGCGCGACCGTGCTTGCGCTCGCCGGTTGCGGCGACGGGGGCGGCGACGACGACGGCGGAACGGCCCGCAACGATACGATCACCGAGATCGGGCCCCACGCGGCGGGCGAGGTGCCGCACGGCCCGGCTACCATGCGCCCGTCACGCGCCCCTACGGCCCGGTCCGCATCGACTGGTACGGCTTCGCCCTCGCCAGCGACGCGCGCGTGCGCGTCGAGGTCATCCACGATGCGGGGATCGACATCGACGTCGCCGTCTACCGGGTGTCGCCGAGTTCCGGCTTGCCCTCCCTGATCGCCACCTGCTCGCAGCCGACGTCACCGGAGGAGTGCGAGGTCGACCTGATCGCGGGCGACATCCTGGTCGCCACCGGTAGCTCGCTGCAGCGCGACATCTACTTGCTCTCGATCGAGGTCATGTAGCGTGACGGCGCGCTGCGGTAGCGCGAAGGTCGGTCGCGGAGCATAGTCGGGGCCTGCGCCGTGCGGTCGAGTGGCCGTCTGGCGCGCGGGATTGGAGCGGCGCTCGCCGCCAGGTAAGGAGGTGCTCATGAAATTCGTCTTGATGATGGTTGCGATGTGGTGGTCGGCTGCGTCGCTGGTCGGACCTGCTCCCGTCGCTGCCGCGGACGTGTCGGCGGCAGCGAACGATGCGCCTGCCGTCGTGCAGGTCGCCCAGGCGCCCGATGGCGACTTGGAACCGCGCTACCAGCCGGCTCCGCCGGAGACCGCAGCGTCGTGGAGCAATGCCTACATCTTCGCGCTCAGCCGCGGCCTGGCGAACTCGACTCTCCACCCGGCGGCGCGTGCGCCGCTGTTCCTGTTCACGGTTCCGCTCGACATTGCACTCCTGCCCTTCGGGCTCGTCGGCGGTCTGTTCGGAGCCGGCTGAGCCGGGAAAGGGAAGCCACATGACGTATAGGATGAATCGCTCGGGGTGGACGATGGCGCTCGTCGCCGCCCTCGTGTTGGCCGTGAGCGGCTGCTCGCCTCGCGCCTATCGCGGCGGGCCGGGTACGGCCATGCCGGACATCGACCGGCCGGCGATGAGCGTGACCCTCGATCGCGAGGACATCAACTACATGGTCGCGGACTATCTCGACCGGCTCGAGGCGTCGCGCTTCTGGCAGGAGGCCGTCGTCGGCTCCGCGAGCCAGCCGGTCGTCGCGATCTGGCCGATCCAGAACGCCACCAGCCAGCACATCGACGACCAGATGCTGACCGTGCTGTCGTCGATCGAGACGGCGCTCGTCAACACCGGGCGCGTCACCGTCGTCGACCGCGCCCGCCAGCAGCAGCTCGCGAACGAGATCGGCATCCAGCAAGGCGCCGCCTACGATCCGGCGTCGGCCCAGCGCCTCGGTCGCCAGCTCGGCGCCAAGTACTTCTTCACCGGCAAGGTGACCTCGGTCGACGAGAAGCTGAAGAAGACGCGCCGCGTGCAGTACTCGTTGTTCCTACAGGTCGTCGAGATCGAGAACGGTGTCATTCGCTTCCAGAACGAGGTCATCCGCACCAAGCAGCTGAAGAGGTGACGCGATCGTCATGCCTCGAGGTCGCCTCGGTGCGGCCGCGGCGGCGCTGGCGCTTTGCGCCGGCGCCGCCACCGGCTGCGCGACGTACACCGATAATCTCCTGCAGGCGAGCCAGGCCGCCTCCGGCGGCAACTACGCCGCCGCCGTGGAGTCGCTCAACGACATGCTCGGCGTCGATGACGCAACGCAGGCGCCGCGCAAGTCGGGAGCCGACGTCGCTCTGGCGACGCTCGAGCGCGGCACGTTGCTGCAGTCGCTCGGGCGCTTCGACGATTCCGCCCGGGACCTTTCGTACGCCGAGAGCGAGATCGAGCTGATCGATCTGAGCACCGATCCCGTCGGTACGC
This sequence comes from uncultured bacterium, assembly GCA_937975525.1. Taxonomy (GTDB): domain Bacteria; phylum Desulfobacterota; class Binatia; order HRBIN30; family HRBIN30; genus CALJUJ01. The sequence goes on along the minus strand of CALJUJ010000707.1, from coordinate 1,911 downwards.
TCGGTAGCTACATCTACAGCGACAGTGCCAAACCTTATGCCGCGCTGCCGAGCGAGCGCTTGACCCTGAATGCCATCAATCTGCTCAACTACCTCGCCGTCGGCGACCTCGAGGGAGCAGCCGTCGAAGCGCGGCGCTTTCAGGTGACGCGCGAGTACCTCGAGTCCGAAGGTATCGGCGAGTCGGGCATCGCCCCCTTCGGCGCCTACCTCGCCGGCTTCGTGTTCGAGCACAAGGGCGAAGGCGACCGCGCCCTGCGCTACTACGATGACGCGCTCGCGGGCGGACCGCTACGATCACTCGCGGCGCCGGTCGCGCGGCTGGCCGCGGTCCATCCCTACCGAGGCGACCACATCGAGGACCTCGCCGTCGCCCCGCCGGCCACCGCGAAACGGGCCGAAGGCGCGGAGCTCCTCTTCGTCTTCAACCTCGGGCGAGTACCCCACAAGGAGCCGAAGCGCGTCCCCGTTGGCCTGGCGATCGGACTGATCGGCGCCGACGTCACCGACGACATCCGCTTTCTGTCGCGTAGCGCAGGCAAGGTGGTCGTCTACCCCGAGCTCGTCGAAACGCCGAGCTCCACCGGAACGCCGGCAGTGCGCGTCGACGGCGTTGACGTGCCTGCGGACGCTCTCGTCGACCTCGCCGCGGTCGTTCGTCGCGAGTACGATCAGATCAAGCCCAAGATTCTGCTGGCGGCGCTGACGCGCCTGGCGAGCCGCGCGGCCATGGCCGAAGGCGTGCGCAAAGCGGGCGGGCAGGGGGAGCAGTGGGTGGGCGACGTGCTGTCGATCCTCTTCGAGGCGGGCATGGCCGCGCTCGATCGACCGGATACCCGCTCGTGGACGATGATGCCTGCGCGCGTTCATGTCGCGCGGGCGTGGGTGCCCGCCGGCGTTCATCGCATCGACATCGGCTACGACGGTTTCGCCGGAGGCGCGCGGACGATCGACGTCGACGTTCCCGCCGGCGGATTCCAGGCCATCGTCGTCACCGAGCCGCGCTGAGACGCCGTGGTACGGTCGCGATCGCTCATCGCCGTCTCCGGATTGCTCGTCGCCGCGCTCGCGCTTGCCTGGATCGCGTGGCCCGGCCCGCCCGCGCATCGCGTCTACGTCGGCGGCCATGTCTTGACCCTGGACGCCGACAACCGCGTGGTCGGTGCGCTCTCGATCCGTCGCGACCGAATCGAAGCGGTCGGCAGCGACGCCGAGATCGAGGCCTTGGTGACGCCGTCCACCGAGGTCGTCGACCTTGCCGGGCGCACGCTGATGCCGGGGTTCATCGACGCCCATGGCCACTTCCCGGGTTCCGGGGCGGTGGAGATCATGGCCGCCCTTCATGGACCTCCGGTGGGCTCGGTCACGTCGCTGGCGGCGCTGCGCGATGAGCTGTCGCGGGCCGTCGCGGCGAAGAATGCGGGCGAGTGGGTGTTTGGCTTCGCGTACGACGACACGCTCCTCGCCGAGCGGTGCCATCCGACGCGCGCCGATCTCGATGCGGTTTCGGCGTCGCACCCGATCTTCGTGCTGCACGTGAGCGGTCACATGGGCGTCGCCAACAGCGCGGCCCTCGCCGAGCTCGGCCTCAATGACGACAGCAGCGACCCTCCCGGCGGTGCGCTCGATCGTGACGCGTCGGGTCGACTCACGGGCCTGCTGTTGGAAACGGCGGCGATGCCTGCCCAGCAGAGGATGTTGGACCGTTCGCTGTGGGAGGCGTTGCGCGTACTGCGGTACGCAGCCGACGAGTACGCGGCGCGCGGCGTCACCACGGCGCAGAGCGGAGCGGTCGACGCGAGGATGCTGCCGGCGCTCGCGTGGGCTTCGCGCCTGGGGCTGGTGCCGATGCGCCTCGTCGTCTGGCCCGAGCACGAGCGCATGGGCGACGCGGTGGCGGCCGGCGAGGTCC
>CALJUJ010000706.1 GCA_937975525.1 uncultured bacterium | reverse complement strand
CCACCGCACCCGACTCGGTTTCGATGCGGCCGCGGTCGCCCACCTGGCCGCCCGACTCGCCGTAGAAGGGAGTCTCGGCGACGATGATCTGCACTTCCTCGCCGGCGCGCGCCTCGTCGCGCTCCTCGCGGCCGACCAACAGCCCGCTCACCTCGGACTCCCAATCGTAGATGCGATCTCCCGCAAACCGCGACTGGTAGTCGCCGACGTTGGTCGCGACCTCGGCGCCCGACTTGCGTGCTTCGCGCCCGCGTCGACGCTGCTCGTCGAGCGCGGTTTCGTAGCCCGCCGCGTCGACGTCGATCCCGTCCGAGCGCAGGATGTCCTGGGTCATGTCGAGCGGGAACCCGTAGGTGTCGTAGAGCCGGAACGCGACGTCGCCCGGGAGGACGCGGCTGCCCGTGGAGCGGAGCGTCTCTTTCTCCTGTGCGAGGAGCGACAGCCCCTTGTCGAGGGTCTTGGCGAACTGTTCCTCCTCGGCGCGCACCGCGGCCGAGATGCGCTCGCGTGCGGAGACCAGCTCCGGATAGGCGGCCCCCATGGAATCGACGACGGAGCCGGTGAGCCGGAACAAGAAGGGCTCGTCGAAGCCGAGGTGTTTCGCATGGCGTGCGGCGCGGCGCAGCAAGCGGCGCAGCACGTAGTTGCGCCCGTCGTTGCCGGGGACGACGCCGTCGGTGATCAAGAACGAGATCGCGCGTGCGTGATCGGCCAGAACCCGAAACGAGACGTCGGTCTCCTCGTCGCGGCCGTAGGCTTTGCTGGTGTGCCCCTCGGTGAAGCGAATCAGCTCGCGAAACAGGTCGGTATCGTAGTTCGAGCGGACGTTCTGCAGGACGGCGGCGAGGCGCTCGAGACCGGCACCGGTGTCGACGTGCTTCGCCGGCAGCTCTTCGAGCGAGCCGTCGGGCAGGCGGTTGTTCTGGATGAACACCAGGTTCCAGAGCTCGACGTAGCGCGCACAACCGGCGTTGACGGCGCAGACGTGGCCCCCGTCGTGCTGCTTGTCGCACGTGCCCGGTCCGCGATCGATATGGATCTCGGAGCACGGGCCGCAGGGCCCGACATCGCCCATCTCCCAGAAATTGTCTTTCTCATCGAAGCGCAGGATGTGGCTCGGATCGATGTCGGTGATCTTCGCCCAGAGATCCGCCGCCTCGTCGTCGGTGCGGAACACGGTCGCGAACAGCTTGTCCTTCGGCAGGCGCCATTCGCCGGTGAGCAGCTGCCACGCCCACTCGATCGCCTCGGTCTTGTAGTAATCGCCGAACGACCAGTTGCCGAGCATCTCGAAGAGGGTGTGGTGGTAGGTGTCGCGGCCGACCTCCTCGAGATCATTGTGCTTGCCGCTCAGGCGCAGGCATCGCTGCGAGTCGGCGACGCGCGGGACCGCGCGCTTCTCCTTGCCGAGGAAAACGTTCTTGAACGGAACCATCCCGGCGTTCGTGAACATCAACGTCGGGTCGTCGTGTGGAACGAGGGATGCGCTCGGCACGATCTCGTGACCGCGCGTGCGGAAGAACTCGAGAAAACCCGAGCGGATTTCGGACCCAGTCATACGTCGTCGACCCTTACCAGTCTCGCCCCATGATGGCGAGAACGACATCCTCGGAGAAGCCACGACCGTGGAGAAAGCGCAGGGCTTGGGCCCGTTCCCGAGGGGTGGACGGGATGCCGCGGTGGCGCCTCTCGAGTTGCGTGCGGGCGCGCTCGACGTCGCCCGCCGCGTGCACGCCGACGACGGCCTCGACCAGCTCGTGGTCGAGATCGTGCCGGCTCAGCTCGTGGCGCAGGCGCTCGCAGCCGAAGCCGCGCCGCGCCAGACGCTCGGCGAGCCCGCGAGCGAAGCGCTCGTCGTCGAGGTAGCGAAGCTCGCGCAGGCGCGCGACGACCGCGTCGACGTCGGCGCCGGAGAAGCCTTCGAGCTGGGCCCGCACTTCGGGCTCGCTACGGTCGCGCAGCGCCAGCAAGCGTACGGCTTCGTTCCAGGCGCGCTCGCGCTGGTCGCCGCCGTCAGGTGCCGCGTCCGCCCCGCTTCGGCTGGGCCTTGTCGTCGTCCTCTTCTTCAACCGCTTGTCCCGACGCGGGCGGCAGGGAAGCGAGCGCCGCCAAACCGTTCTGCTCGCGGATCTTGTTCTCGATCGACAACGCCACCTCGGGATGCTCGCGCAGGTACTCCTTGGCGTTCTCGCGGCCCTGGCCGATGCGTTCGCCGTCGACCGAGTACCAGGCGCCGCTCTTCTCGACCGCACCGCTCGCCGCGCCGAGGTCGACGAGCTCGCCTTCGTGGGAGATTCCGGCGCCGTAGAGGATGTCGAACTCCGCCTCGCGGAACGGCGGTGCCACCTTGTTCTTGACGACCTTGACGCGGGTGCGGTTGCCGAGGATCTGGTCGCCCTGCTTGATCGCGCCGATGCGGCGGATGTCGAGGCGCACCGAGGCATAGAACTTGAGCGCGTTGCCGCCCGTGGTCGTCTCGGGGTTGCCGAACATGACGCCGATCTTCATGCGGATCTGATTGATGAAGATGACGATCGTCTTCGAACGCGAAATGGTGCCGGTGAGCTTGCGCAGCGCCTGCGACATCAAGCGGGCCTGCAACCCCATCTGCGGCTCGCCCATCTCACCTTCGATCTCGGCGCGGGGCACCAGGGCGGCGACCGAGTCGACGACGAGAACGTCGAGCGCGCCGCTGCGCACCAAGGTCTCGGCGATCTCGAGTGCCTGCTCGCCGTGGTCGGGCTGCGAGATCAGCAGGTCCTCGGTCTTGACGCCGAGCTTGCGTGCATACGTGACGTCGAGGGCATGCTCGGCGTCGACGAAGCCGGCGAGCCCGCCGGTCTTCTGCGCCTCGGCGATGATCTGCAGCGCCAGCGTCGTCTTGCCCGAGGACTCCGGGCCGAAGATCTCGATCACGCGCCCGCGCGGCACCCCGCCGACACCGAGGGCCAGGTCGAGCCCGAGCGACCCGGTCGGGACCACCTGCACACCTTGCACCGGGCCGCTGTCCTCGCCGAGGCGCATGATCGCGCCCTTGCCGAACTGCTTCTCGATTTGCCCGAGCGCCAGATCCAGGGCTCGTGCGCGATCATTGTCGATGGCCATCCGCCACTCCTTCTTTGTCTCCACCGCCGGCGAGCGGAAAGCGCGCCAGCTCCTCGTAAACCGAGCCACCGGGTTGCAGATGGCTACGGTACAATTGCACGCTCTCGACCCAGGTCGTGCCGAAGTCGCGCTCCCCGAGCGCTTCGAGCCGCCCGCGCGTCTCGGCCGATCCGCGGAGCGATCGCACCCGACCGATCGTCAGATGCGGCCGCCACGGCCCGGAGGCGGGGAAGCCGCACCGGACGAGAGCCGCATCGAGCGCCGCCGCCAGCGTCTTCAGCGGCGGCGCCTCGATGCCGATCCACAACACCCGCGGCCGCCGCAGCGTCGGAAAGGCGCCGATGCCACGGGCGCGCATGACGAACGGCGCGCCCCCATCGAACGCGACCGATGCCGCGGCAGCGATGGCGTCGATCCTTTCGCTCTGCACGTCGCCGAGGAACTCGAGCGTCACGTGCAACGACTCGGGCCTCGTCCAGCGAACGTCGCCGGCGGCAGCTGCGACCGTGCCTCGGGCCGAGGTGACCGCCCTGCGCACGTCGTCGCACGGATCGACGGCGAAGAAGCAGCGGTAGCGTTCGGACATCGCGCCGCGGGCTGCACCGCGAAGCTAGTACGCGGTCGACCCCCTGTCCATAGGGTTGTGTGAATGAATCATGATCCCAAAGAATATCCTAAACGAGATACTTCTCCGCCGTGACGGGCGCGCTGGCCAGCCGCTCAGCGTTTGAGCACACCGGACTCGAGAGGATCGAGGCCGAGCAGGCGACGGCGTGCCCAGTCCAACGCGATCTGCGAGGCCAGCAACTTGATCCATTCACGCCCGCCCCAGAGCTTGTGACGCCGGGAAATCGTTCCCGCGTCGCTGGCCATGCCGAAGCAGACCGTGCCGACGGGCTTCTCCGCCGTGCCGCCGTCGGGGCCGGCGATCCCGGTGACCGCCAGGGCGATGTCCGCACCCAGGGCCCGACGCGCGCCCACCGCCATCTGCTCGGCGGTGGCTTCGCTCACGGCACCGTGCGCGGCGAGCGTCGCTGCAGCGACGCCCAGCAGCGACTGCTTGGCCTCGTTCGAGTAGGCGACGACTCCGCCGCGGAAGTGGGCCGAGCAGCCGGGCACGTTGCTGATCCGGTGGCCGATCAGGCCGCCGCTGCACGACTCGGCGAGAGCGAGCGTCGCGCCGCGCTCGGCGAGCAGCCGAACCACCTCGTTCTCCATCGTCGTATCGCCCTCGCCGTAGGCGTATCCGCCGAGACGCTCGCGCAACCGCGTGGCGAGCGCGCCGAGACGCGGCTCGGCGCGGCCGGGCTCGTCCTCGACGGTGAGCCGAACGGAGA
>CALJUJ010000705.1 GCA_937975525.1 uncultured bacterium | reverse complement strand
CGCCGACGTCGCGCGCGCAGTCGCCGACGTCGTCGACGCTTTCGGGCGCCTCGACGTCGTCGTCGCCAATGCGGGTTTCTCGGTCATGGGTCGGCTGGAGTCGCTCAGCGACGAGGAGTGGCGCCGGCAGATCGACACCAACGTGCACGGTGTCGTGCGCACCGCCCGCCACGCCCTGCCGGAGCTCCGCAAGACGAGCGGGCGCCTCGCATTGGTCGGCAGCGTCTCCGGACAGCTCTGCATCCCGGGAGGGTCGGCCTACAGCGCGTCGAAGTTCGCCGTCCGTGCCATCGGCCTCACCCTGTCGCAGGAGCTCGCCGGCTCGGGCGTCAGCTGCACGACGCTCCACCCCGGCTTCGTCGCCAGCGAGATCAGCCAGGTCGACAACAGCGGCCGCTTCCACGCGGACCGCAAAGATCGACGCCCGACCGCGCTGATGTGGAGCGCCGAGAAGGCGGCACGCGTAATGGTTCGCGCCATCCACAAACGCAAGCGCGAGCTCGTCTTCACCGGCCACGGCAAGGTCGGCGCCTGGCTCGGCCGTCACGCTCCTGGACTCGTCCATCTCGCCATGACGCGCGGCCGTCGGTGAACCCGTGACGCCAACGGCCTTGCAGGCGGGGTGGCCGTCCTTCTAGAGATTCCATCGAGGAGTTCGATGAAGATCGTCGTCTTGGGAGGCGCGGGCGACATGGGCAGCCGCGCCGTGGAGGACCTGTGCCGCACCGACGGCGTCGTCGCGGTGACGATCGCCGATCAGAACGTGGTCGCCGCCCGCCGCCTCGCCGAGCGCCTGCAAGCCACCGGAACCAACATCGAGATCGCCACCGTCGACGCCAACGTCAAGGACAGCCTCGTCGCGGCGATGCGGGGACACGACGTCGCCGCCTCCGCACTCGGGCCCTTCCACCGCTTCGAGACCAAGCTCGTCTCTGCCGCGCTCGAGGCGGAGGTCGACTACGCCAGCCTCTGCGACGAATGGCAGCCGACGCAGAAGGTGTTCGAGAAGTTCTCTCGCGAAGCGGCCGAGCAGGGGCGGACGATGGTGATCGGCCTGGGCACCAGCCCGGGCGCCACCAACCTGGCGGTTGCCTACGCGGCGCGGGAGCTCGACACGGTGACCCGAGCCGACATCTCCTGCTACCAACCCTTCAGCGGCGGCGGTGGTCCCGCTGTCCTCCAGCACATGTTGCACATCCTCAACGGCAAGACGCAGATCTGCCGCCGCGGCAAGCACACCCGCATCGCCGCGCTCAGCGAGGAGACGGTCGTGGAGTTCCCGCGCTTCGGCCCGCTGCGGGTTTGGAACATGGGCCACTCCGAGCCTTTCACGCTGCCGCAGACTTTTCCCGACCTGCGCGACGTCAACTTCATGATGGGATTCGGCACCGGAACGTCCCTGCTCGTGCAACTGGCTCGCTGGGGCTGCTTCGCGACGCCGTCGCGGGTCGACGCCGCCGTCGCCGTTCTCGGCTGGCTCGAGCAATGGATCGAAGGCGAGCCGGCGCCGGGAGCGATTCGCGTCGACGTCGAAGGTACGATTTCAGGCGATGTCGTTCGGCGGACCCTCTGCGGCGTCGGGCAGATGCGGGAGGTCACCGGCACGGCCCTGTCCCTCGGCGCCCAGATGATCGCGCGCGGCGAGCTACGGCGCACCGGCGGGGTCTTTTCTCCGGAGGCATGTATCGACCCCGTTCGGGCTCTCCAGGAGTTCGCCACCAAGGGCCTGCGACTGTTCGCGGACGTCGAAATGACACGTGCCGTGGGTGCCGGCGCGCCAGCTTAGCCGCCGCCGTTCCGCTCCGGCACGACGAACAAGTCGCAGTCCGGGTCCTTGCGTCCCTCGCGCTTCGACTTGTTCGGCAGAATCAGGAACCGACCTCCACCGCGCATGAGCTCGATCGCAGCGTCGATGGCATCGCTGCGCACCGGACCCGACAGGTACGGTCGCTGCCCTTCGCGCGTCGTGTTCTTCCACAGCACACCTAGCTTGATCATGTCGTTGGCCATGCCTCCGCAAGGAGCAGAAGCCGTGCCACGGCGCTTTCAACTTGGTGCACGGCCAACACCGAAGCGACCAACGCCGCCGCTGCGCTCCGAAGGAACGCATCACCGCACCAAGCGCGCTCGCACCCTCCTCGGCTTGGAACGCAGATTCTGATTTTCGAGAAGCCGAGCGGGCCGCATGGGTACGATGCATTGGCCCCCTGCTGGCACTTGCCTTGCTCATCAGGTTCCACGGTGCTCATCGCGGATCCCACCGTTCCGCAAGGCCATGAAGCAAGGCCATGAAGACATCCTTCGTCCAGCGCATCGTCGAAACCTTCGTCCGGGGAAATCTCTCGGTGCTGCTGATCGTGCTGTCGATCGCCGCCGGGCTGGCCGCCTTGGCCGTCACCCCACGCGAGGAAGAGCCCCAGATCGTCGTGCCGTTGGCCGACGTGATCGTTGCCGCGCCCGGGCTCGGCAGCGAAGAGGTCGAGCGCCTGGTCGCCTCTCGCCTCGAGCGGTTGCTCTTCCAGATTGACGGGGTGGAGTACGTCTACTCCATGTCGAGTCCCGGAGCGGCCGTCGCGACCGTACGATTCTTCGTAGGTCAGGACCGCGAGGATTCCCTCGTCAAGCTGCACAACAAGATGCAGTCGAATCTCGACGCCATCCCGGCGGATGTGCGCGGCTGGGTCGTCAAGCCCGTCGAGGTCGACGACGTGCCGATCGTCAACATCACCCTGTTGAGCCGCCATCCACACCGCTACGACGATTATCATCTCCGGCGGATCGCCGATGAGATCGAGCTGCGCCTCCAGGACGTCGCCGACGTCGGCAGAA
>CALJUJ010000704.1 GCA_937975525.1 uncultured bacterium | reverse complement strand
GTAGCTCCGGCGGCGACCACGGCGTCGACGTCGTCTTCGTGGGCCGGGGTGCCGGGAGGATTGACGCGCACCGCGAGCTCCGGACCGTCGCTGGTCGCAGCTCGCAAGCGCGCCGCGACGGCAGCGCGGGCGCGGTCCTTGCGCGCCGCGACGACGGCGTCCTCGAGGTCGAACAGCAGCACGTCGGCAGCGCTCTGGTGCGACTTGTCGAGCTTGCGCTCGTCGTCGCCGGGAACGAACAGCAGGGATCGACGCAGGCGCGGCATGGGCGCCGCCAAGGTTGGCAGCGCCCATGCACGAATTCAATCGCTCGCCGTGCCGAGCGACGGCGCCGCTTCCCGGCGGATCAGATAGGCGAGCGGCCCGATGCTTCCGGTCAACAAGGTGATCACGACATACGGGGCGACGGCGATGCCACGCCGCGCCGCATCGCGAACCATCCAGATCATGACCAGCACCAGAGCGATGACGAGATCGACGGCTGCCGTCACGGTCACGGCATTCGCCAGCAGCTCGGCGAAGAAGCCGAGGTAGCCGTAGTGGTAGACGGCGTACGCGGTCAGCGCCGCGAAGTCGACGAGGACGATGGCGAGAACGACCTGTTTGCGATTCATGCGACCCTCCTGGGAGTGATGGCCCGTGAGGGAAACAAATCGCGTGCCGGGGACGAGAGAGCCCCAGAACGCCGCTGTGGGCCCGCGCGCGTCGCCGCGGCGCCACGCGCCGTAGCGCCGCCGCAACGCCCGCGCGGTCTCAGTCGGCGAGGCCCATTCGCCGGGCGATGATCAGTTTCATGATCTCGTTGGTGCCGGCGTAGATCGATTGGATGGCGGCGTCCGCGTAGTCGCCCGAGATCGCGTACTCGCGCATGAATCCGTAGCCGCCGTGCAACTGCAGACATTCGGCCGTGAGCCGCTTCTGCAGGTCGGTCGTCCACATCTTCGCCATGCTCACCTCGGTGACGATCTCCTCGCCGGCGACGTGCGCGACGAGCAGGCGGTCGACGAAGGACTGCCCGACCTCGACCTCGGTCGCGAGCTCGGCGAGCTTGAACTGCGTGTTCTGGAAGCGCGCGATGGGCTGGCCGAAGGCCTGGCGCTGCTTGACGTAGGCGACCGTGTCGTCGAGGGCGCGACGGCACGAGGCGATCGACGCCACGGCAATGGTGAGTCGCTCCTGCTGCAGCTGCTGCATCAGCATCACGAAGCCGCGCCCCTCCTCGCCGAGGAGATTCGCGGCGGGAACGACGCAGTCCTCGAAGGCGAGCTCGCTGGTGTCCTGTCCCGAGAGCCCGAGTTTCTCCAGATTGCGGCCGCGCACGAAGCCGGGGGTGTCGGCCTCGACCAGCAGCAGGCTGATGCCGCGGTGCGCCGGTTGTGCCGCCGGGTCGGTCTTGGCGACGACGACGAAGAGATCGCCGATCTGGCCGTTCGAGATGAACGTCTTCGAGCCGTTCAGCACGAAGCGGTCGCCGTCGCGGATCGCCCGGGTCTGCACGTTGGCGAGATCGGAGCCGGTGCCCGGCTCGGTCATGGCGATCCCGAGAAGAGTCTCGCCGGAGATGGCGCCCGGCAGATAGCGGCGCTTCTGCTCCTCGCTGCCGTAGGCGACGAGATAGGGCATGACGATGTCGGAGTGCAGCGACATCATCAGACCGTGGGCGCGCAGATAGGCCATCTCCTCCATCACGATCGCGTCGTAGAGAAAGTCGCCGCCGGCGCCGCCGTACTCGACCGGCGCGTGCGCGCCGAGGAACCCCTCGGCCCCCATGCGGCGCCACGTCTCGCGGTCGCTCATGCCGGCTTCGTTCCATTGCGGAATCTTCGGGACGATTTCCTTGTCGGCGAATCGACGAAACTGGTCGCGGAACAGGTCGTGCTCGGGACTGAAGATGGAGCGCTTCATTCTCTACTCTCCGGAATCGTGGTCGGGCCTTGGCGAGCGGAACGGATTGTCCCGGCTGCACCGCTTGAGTAAACCGAAACGCGGCTTGGAGCCAGCCACCGCAATGAACCTGATCCTCGTCGAGCCGGCCGACTTCGTGAGCGACGGCACCGTGCCCCTGCACGGCCGCCGCGCCGAGCACGTCCGCACGGTGCACCGCGCCGCCATGGGCGACGAGCTCGCCGTCGGGCTCGTCGACGGTGCGGTCGGCCGCGGCCGCATCACGCGCCTCGACGATGCAGCCGTGGAGCTCGAGGTCGTGCTCGACCGGCCGCCGCCGCCGGCGTCCGCGGTCACCCTGGTGCTGGCACTCCCGCGCCCGAAGGTCCTGCGCAGGCTGCTCCCGGGCGTGGCTGCCTTCGGCATCAAGCGCATCGTGCTGCTCCACGCGTACCGCGTCGAGAAGAGCTACTGGGCGAGCCCGCTGCTGCAACCGACCTCCCTCCGCGCGGCGCTGCTACTCGGCCTCGAACAGGCCCGCGATACGATCGTGCCGCGGGTGTACCTGGCGCGCCGCTTCCGGCCGTACGTCGAGGACGAGCTCGACACGCTCGCAGGCGCGGGCGGGCGCCTGGTCGGCGATGCGAGCGGGGCGCCGTGCCCGGCCGCGGTGGACGGGCCGCTGACCCTGGTCGTCGGCCCGGAAGGCGGCTTCATTTCGTTCGAACTGGAGCTGCTGGGGGCGCGCGGCTTCACGGCGGTGTCGCTGGGCCCGCGCGCGCTGCGGGTCGAGCACGCGGTGCCGGCCCTGCTCGGACGGCTGCGTCCGTAGAATCGACCTTTGGTCGTTGCCACACCCCGACCGACGTGCGATGCGAGAAGCAATCCGAAGGGAGGCCATCATGGCGATCGACGACGGTGTGAAGAAGAAGCTTTCGCGGCGGGCGCTGCTGGGCGGCGCCGGTGCGGCCCTGGGCGGCGCGAGCATCCTCGGCGGCTGCAAGTACGGCACGCAGATCTTCCTGCTGCGCGGCGCACCCGAGGCCGAGGAACAGCAGCCTCAGTGGGCCGAGTCGAAGGTGCAGCGCTACCGCAAGCTCGGTCGCACCGACTTCGCCATCTCGGACATCTCCTTCGGCTGCTCCGGCCTCGACGACCCGAAAGTCGTCCAGCATGCCCTCGCCAAGGGCGTGAACTACTTCGACACGTCGCCCGACTACTCGCACGAGCTCTCCGAGCGTTCGCTCGGCGAAGGCATCCAGGGGACGCCGCGCGACAAGCTGTTCATCGCCTCGAAGTTCTGCACCGCCGACGGCCATCTCGACAGCGAGACGCCGGTGCCCGAGGTGATCGCCGCCGTCGAGGGCAGCCTGAAGCGCCTGCGGACCGACTATCTCGACCTGGCCCACATCCATGCGGTCAACAGCATCGACCGGCTGATGGCGCCGACGATCCACGAGGCCTTCGACCGGCTGAAGGAACAGGGAAAGGTGCGCTTTCTCGGCGTCTCGAGCCACACCCCCGATCTGGAGACGGTGATGCGCCACGCCGTCGACCACGACCGCTTCGACGTGATCATGGTCGCCTACAACTTCAGCCACTGGCCGAAGCTGACGCAGATCTTCGCCGACGCACATCGCAAGGGGGTCGGTGTCGTCGCCATGAAGACGTTGAAGGGGGCCTACCACTCGCAGCTTTCCGACTTCACCCCGACCGAGCGCGAGTCGTTCGCGCAGGCCGCGTTCAAGTGGGTGTTGTCGAACGACGACGTCGACGGGCTCGTGGTGACGATGGATCAGCTGCGGCTGGTCGACGAGTATCTGGTGGCGTCGGGTCAGAAGCTGACCGACGCCGACGTGGCGCTGCTCGAGAAGTACGACCGCCTGATCGCCGGCAGCTACTGCCGGCCCGGCTGCGGCGATTGCCTCGACGCATGCCCCTACGGCGTCCCGGTCGACGACGTGTTGCGCTACGCGATGTACTTCGAGCGCTACCGGCAGGAGAAGGAGGCGATGCGACTGTACGCACACGTCGACGCCGCCCACCGCGCCGACCATTGCACCGGCTGCTCGGCGCCGTGCGAATCGCGCTGCGACTCGGGCGTCTCGATCCGCGCCCAGCTCGAGCGCGCCGACCGCATGCTGCGGCTCGCCTGAGAGCCGCGAGCCGGCGCCGGCTTGCGTCCGGGAGCCACTTGCCCTAAATCGCCGAACGACGATGGATCGTTCGACCATGACCGACTGCGGCGCGGAGCCGCTCGGCGGCCCCGACCTGCGCCCCGTCGAGGGCGCCGCCGCGGACGCCGAGCTCGCCGCGCTCGCCAAAGCCCTGGCGCATCCGGCCCGGGTCCGCATCCTCCGCCTGCTGGCGCGCCGAAACACCTGCATCTGCGGCGAAATCGTCGACGAGCTCGATCTCGCCCAATCGACCGTTTCGCAACACCTGAAGATCATGAAGAACGCGGGGCTGCTCCGCGGCGACATCGACGGGCCGCGCGTCTGCTACTGCCTCGACAGCCGCGGCCTGCGCCGCTTCAAGGCCTTGGCCGGAAGCCTCTAGTGATCGGTATTTGACGATGCACCAAGCCTCCCTCGCCCACCTTGCGGGCCGCCTCTCCCTCCTCGATCGCTACCTCACGGTGGGGATCTTCGCGGCCATGGGCCTGGGGGTCCTGGTCGGCTCGGTAGCGCCTAGCGCGGTCGAGACCCTCGACGCCTTGAGCGTCGGCAGCACCAGCATTCCGATCGCCATCGGGCTCATTCTGATGATGTACCCACCGCTGGCGAAGGTCCGCTACGAGCAGCTCGGTCGCGTCTTTCACCATCGCCGGGTGCTGGGGCTGTCCTTGCTGCAGAACTGGGTCGTCGGCCCGGTGCTGATGTTCGCACTGGCGGTTCTCTTCCTGCGCGACGAACCCGAGTACATGGTCGGCCTCATTCTCATCGGCCTGGCCCGCTGCATCGCCATGGTCATCGTCTGGAACGATCTGGCGCGGGGCGACCGCGAGTATTGTGCCGGGTTGGTCGCCTTCAACTCGCTCTTCCAGGTGCTCTTCTTTCCCGTGTACGCCTACTTCTTCGTGACGCTGCTGCCGACCTGGCTCGGTCTCGAGGGCGCAGTGGTCGACATCACGATCGGCAGCGTGGCGCAAAGCGTGGCGATCTACCTCGGGATCCCGTTCGCCGCCGGATACCTGACGCGCCGTGCGTTGGTGAGTCTCAGGGGCCTCGCCTGGTACGAGTCGGAGTTCGCTTCACGAATCGGTCCGATCACCCTCGTCGCGTTGTTGTTCACCATCGTCGTCATGTTCTCGATGAAGGGCGCGAGCATCGTCGAGCTGCCGTTCGACGTGCTGCGCATCGCCGTACCGCTGCTTCTCTACTTCTTCTTGATGTTCTTGATCTCGTTCTTCATGCGCACGCACGTCGGCGCCGCCTATCCGCAATCGGCGACCCTGTCGTTCACCGCGGCCTCCAACAACTTCGAGCTCGCCATCGCCGTGGCCATCGCCACCTTCGGCATCCACAGCGGCGCCGCCTTCGCTGCCGTCATCGGCCCCCTCGTCGAGGTCCCGGTGCTCATCGGCTTGGTGCACGTGGCGCTGTGGCTCGGTCGCACCTTCTACCCGGAAGCACGCATCGTCATCGACGAGCACCGCGGCCAGCCGCAGCTCGGACCGGAGCGCCGATGAAGGCAGGCGTTCTCTTTCTCTGCGTCGCGAACTCGGCGCGAAGTCAGATGGCCGAGGGACTCGCCCGGCGGCACTTCGGCCCCGCCGTCGTCGTGCAGAGCGCCGGCAGCGCCCCGAGCCGACTCAACCCCTACGCGGTCGAAGTGATGGCCGAGATCGGCATCGATCTCGAAGGGCAGCATTCCAAATCGATCGACTCGATCGACCCGGCGTCCGTGCACACCGTCGTCACCCTGTGCGCGGAAGAGGTCTGCCCTGCCTTCCTCGGCGAAGCGCGCCGGCTGCACTGGCCGATCGCCGACCCCGCGAGCGACGACCCGCACCTGTCCCGCGAGACGATGCTGGCGCGCTTTCGCCAGGCGCGCGACTCCATCCAGGCCGAGCTCGTCCGCAAGGCCGGCGAGATCGATCCCCGCTCAACGCGCGCCGGCGGCGTCAGCTGTAGCGCGCCTGCTTGCCTCGCGACTCGCCGTGGTGGGCGACCGCGTAGCGCAGGTCCTCGAGGAAGCGATCGGCCACCTGCGCGTGGCTCGGGCTGACCATCATGTGCAGCGCGTCGGGTCCGACCTGGCGATCGAGGTGCCAACCGCGATCGTCCATGACGTCGCCGACGGCGGCGATGTCGAGTTGCTCCGATCCGAAAGCGACGAGGCTCGCGTCGGGGTTCCCCCAGACATGCAGCTCGGGAATCGCTTCGATGCCGGCACGCAGCTTCTTCACGGTGTCGAGGATCTGTTGCGCGAGGCGCAGGTAGCCGTCCTCGCCGAGGTAGTGGATCACCGCCCAGGCCGCGGCGATCGGCGCTGCCGGCCGGGCACCGGCCAGCGCCGGCGAGCCGTAGAGACCGCCGGG